>JAOZQE010000091.1 GCA_029932385.1 bacterium
CCGGCCGGCCGCCAACGCATCATCACCACAATCAGGAGACCAAAGATCAGATAGCGCGCACTACTGAATTCGGCCGGCAGAACAATCCGCAGAATTTCAGTCAGAGGGATTAAGACCAGAGCGCCGATCAGAGCCCCGGTGATGCTCCCCATTCCGCCGAAAACAATCAGACATAAAATCAGAATTGATTCCCAGAATTTGAACATATCGGGATGAATAAAACGAAACCAGCGGGCATAAAAGGCGCCGGCCAAGGCACCGATAGCGGCACTTAAAGCAAAAGCGATAATTTTGTAACGGGCCACATTAACGCCGACACACTCGGCCGCAATCTCATCCTCACGGATAGCAAACCAGGCCCGGCCCAGGCGTGAGCTGCGAATTCTGACAACCACCCACAACACCAGCAGCAGAAAGAATAAAATAAGATAGTAGGTCTGCCAGGGCTGATCCAGTACCCGGCCGAAAAGATCGGGCCGGGCGATACCCGGAACCCCCATCGGCCCCCGGGTCAACCAGAGTTCATTCTTGAGTACCAGGATTATCAACTCAGAGAAGCCGAAGGTAACGATGGCAAAATAGTCATCGGAAAGCCTTAAAGTCGGAGCCCCGCGCAACACCCCCCACAAGGCACCGTTTAAAGCTGCCAGCGGTAGTACCAGCCACAGGCTCCATTGATAGTGAACAGTGAGCAGCCCGGCGGTGTAGGCCCCGATCCCGAAAAAACCGACATAGCCTAAATCAAGCAGCCCCGTAAAACCGGGCACCACATTAAGACCCTGAGCCAGAACCATATAAACCAGGGTCAACGTCGCAATTCTTATAACATAGGGTCCGGCCGTCCCCATCGGCAGCCAGGGCAACACCAGGACCGCCGCCAGAAGCGGCAGGTAGAGTTTTTTATCACTGAAAAGACGATCGTCTAAATGCATTGCCAACCTCTATGCTTTGTCACGTGACAGACGACCGAAAAGACCGGTGGGTTTAACCAGAATAACCAGAATCATAACTGCATAAGCGATACCGTCACTGTACGATGAGGAGATATAACCGCCGCCGAAAACCTCGGCCAAACCCAAAATACCACCACCTAAGATAGCTCCGGGAATACTGCCGATACCACCCAAGACCGCGGCCGCAAAAGCTTTGATACCGGCGAAATAACCCATCGTCGGATAGACCGCATTATAGTACAAACCGACGAGAATACCGGCAACTCCGCCGAGGCCTGAACCGAGAGCAAAGGTGTAGGAGACGACCCTATCGACATTAACCCCCATCAACGCTGCGGCAGTCTGATCCTGGGCAATCGCCCGCATTGCCCGACCAATTTTAGTATAGTGGACAATCAGCTGCAAAAACACCATCAGGATTACTGCGACCGACAGAATAACTATCTGCAGCCAACTGATAACCACATCACCGAACTGCAGAGCCGGGGCAAAAAGAAACGCGGGAACTGCGTCTCGGGGAAAGGATTTAATCTGGGCTCCCCAGATTAAGAGAGCAAGGTTCTGAAGAAATATGGACATCCCGATTGCGGTAATCAGGGCGGCCAGACGGGGAGCCTTGCGTAGAGGCCGGTAGGCGACGACATCGAGCAGAACCCCGGCCAGAGCGCATACCAATACGGCAATAGTCACCGCCAGAGCGAACGGAAGACCGATACCAAAAAAACCGGAGACCAGTGAAAAGCTTAAAAAAGCTCCCAGCATATAGATTTCGCCATGAGCGAAATTAATCAGCTGGATGACCCCGTAAACCATGGTGTAGCCCACGGCAATCAAGGCATAGATGCTGCCCAGGGTCACCCCGTTGACAAGTTGTTGTAAAAACAGTGAGGATTGTTCAAGTAAGGCGTTCAGCATCGAAAATTTACATCACTTGATACAAGAAGAGTTAAGCTTACGAAAAAGAGAAAGTTACTGCAACTGCTCTTTAGCACTGACCCATTTACCACCTTTGATCACTTTAACAAAAGCGGGTTTCAGACAGTCGCCATTTTCATCAAAATAGGTCGCCCCGGTAATTCCCTGATAGGCTTTATCTTTCGCCGAGATCCCGGCAAGATAGGCCCTTACCTTCTCCCGGTCGAGTCCGCCGGCAGCTATGGCCGCAGCGGCAATGCCAACGGCATCATAGGTATTGGCGGCAAACCAGTTGGGCTCGATAGCAAATTTATGCCGATAGCGTTCGACAAAATCCTGAACTTTAGCCCCGCCCCGGTCAGCCAGGAAAGGTGTGGTCACAAAAAGCCCATCCGCGTCGGGATTTTTTAACATAATCGCATCATCAAGGCCATCGGCCCCGAAGAAAGCACATTTCAGCCCCAGGCTCCGGGCCTGAGAAATCAACAAGGTTGCCTGCGGGGCATAACCGGGAATGAATATAGCGTCCGGCCGCATCATCTTGAATTTGCTCAACTGGGCCTTAAAATCAGCGGTCTCCGCCATATATGATTCGGCACCGATAACCCGCAGACCAAGTTCTTTGGACTTTTTTATGAAGGCATTTTTAAGCCCCAGGGCATAATCGTTGACTTCGTAAAAAATAGCAACTTTTTTAAAATTTTTCACCTGTTTAGCATAATGGGCCAGAAAATCACCCTGAAAATCATCTTTGTAGACATTGCGGAAATAGTAAGGACTCGATTTGCCGATCTGGGGATTGGTTGAAGCCGGAGTAATTGCCGGCAAGCCCGCCTCTTTATAAATCGGTAATGCCGCCAGGGTCGCGGAGCTGCAGAGATGACCGATGACAATCGCCACCTCCGGATCACTAGCAAAACGGGTCGCCACGGCGGCCGCTTCCTTGGGATCGCAAAGTTCATCACCCAAAATGATCTCCACCATTTTACCGTTAATACCGCCACCGGCATTAATCTCATCAGCCTTTAAGAGAGCCCCGTTTTTGACCCCTTCACCAAATGAAGCCAGAGGCCCGGTAAAAGGGGAAGCTACCGGAATTTTAATTGTTTCCGCCTGAACCTGAACTACTCCTGAGAAACCGGATAAGAGTACAACAAATAAGAGTACCAGAGAAAAACGCCCTGTAATTATCGTCAGAGTTCTTGCCATCAATCCAATTCTCCTTTGACTTTTCCATTGACCCACCACTCATTGCTCTCCTTACTGAACCACCAGGCCGCCCAGTCACTCTCATCCAGACTCCGGCCCAGAGTGCGACCCGACTCCGTCAACAGGCGCTGCCGGGCGACTATCAACCATTTGCGGGCATAGGGATTGCCGAGATCGTGCTGCTCCTTGACCAGAACTATCAAGGCCAGCTGATCCGCATCGGCAGCAAGCTGGGCCTCTACACTCTTTTTCTCTTCAAACTCGGTCACCAGCTCTTTAATCTCATCCCCGAAAAAAAGCGGCCGGCACATATCATTTAAAGCTTTGCTCTCGTCGACCGTAACATACTTTTTATTGACATAGTTGTGATCCCCGGTCCGGGATTCAAGCATATCATGCAGCAGACAGAGCATCAGCACTTTTTTTTCATCGACCTCGATGCCCTTCTCATGCTCCATCTTAACCAGAGTATAAGCGGCAATCATCGCCTGAAAAACATGTTCGGCCACAGACTCTTTGCCACTGCCTAAAAACTGCAGGCCGCTACGTGGAGTCCGCCTGAGCATCGCCGCCGTAAATAGAAACTCCGCTATATCTTTCACAGTTGCAGAGCCTCAAGTTCACGCAGACGTTCTAAGATCATATTTTTTTTAATCTTAGCGGCGTTATAAGCCATCTCATCCCCAGCCTCAAAAGCTACATCAATATCTTTATCAATCCGGGCGATACCGGCCGCCAGACAGACATATGACTTTTTCAACTCTGCAGAAACCGACTCCAGATTTTCGTCAAGATCATCCAGGGTTTTCCGCACCCAGTCAGGATCGTTAAAACGATCAACCTCGGCTCCGGATTCCACCGTTTCCATCTCTATACGATTTTTGCTGTCAGATTCAACCATAATTTTCAAGCCCCTTACAATTCACCGGGGAAAGCATCTTGAAACCACTCAATCTCCGGAGGTGAAGAAGCGCTAGTACCTGTAACAATTGCAATCACATCAAAACGAAGATCACCTTCCCAGGGATAACTATTCAGATACCAGCCTGCAGTTTTTATCAGACGTTTCTGTTTTGCCCGTGAAACCGCTTCTTCGGGTGCGATTAAAGATCCCGGACGCCGGGTTTTAACCTCACAGAAAATCAGCTCCGCATCAGTTCGGGCAATAATATCAATTTCACCGAAACGGCAGCGAAACCCACGTTCAACAATCCGGTAATCCTGGTTCTCAAGATAGAGGGCCGCCTGCTCCTCACCCCAGCGGCCGAGAGTATGACGTAAATCACTACTCATATCACTCAACCGCCTTAAATGTAAAGGTTTGCCGATGCAGAGATGATGAACCGTGCCGGGTCAGAGCCCGACGATGAGCTATGGTGCCGTAGCCCTTATGCCGGGCAAATCCATATTGGGGAAAAAGGTGATCGTAGTAGAACATCTGTCGATCTCGAATAACTTTGGCAATAATCGAGGCAGCGGCAACCGGCAGACAGAGCGAATCGCCCCGAATCAAAGGGTATTGGGGAAGGTTTAAAGGCAGGCGCTGACGACCATCGACCACAACCAGGTCACAATCACGGTTGAGAAGAACCAGCGCTTTAATCATTGCCTGCAATGAGGCTTCAAGGATATTGATCCGGTCGATCTCGACAGCGCTAACCACGCCGATACCGATGGCGTTACCGGCCGCAACCAGCTGACTGAAAATCTGTTCCCGCCGGGATGCCGTCAACTTCTTGGAGTCATCAATTCCGGCAAGATTAAAACCGGGCCGCAAAAGTACTGCCGCCGCCACCACCGGACCGGCCAGACAACCCCGTCCGACTTCGTCGATACCGACTACCCGGGGCCGTCCCAGGCGGGCCATAATAGAGGTTAAAGCTTCTATCGTCAGACCACCATCAAGGGGTTATTGCAATAAAAAGGAGGGGCAGCAACTGAAATAACGGCTTACTCCCTCCCTCCAGACAGAAATGATTAATGTATGGTCCGAATCCGGGCCGCTTTGCCCCGCAATTTCCGCATGTAATAGAGTTTAGCCCGGCGCACTCGACCCCGGTTGACCAACTCAATCTTATCAACCATGGGTGAGTGTACGGGAAAGGTTCTCTCAACCCCGATACCACCGGAAACTTTACGTACGGTGAAGGTTTCGCGATTGCTTTCACCCTGCCGCCGGAGGACGAAGCCCTGAAAAATCTGAATCCGCTGTTTCTCACCTTCACGAATTTTGACATGAACCTTCAAGGTATCACCAGCCTTAAACTGGGGAATATCCATCCGCATACTGTTTTGTTCGATCTGTTCAATTGTGTTCATCTTATTACTTCTCCCGGAAATAACTTATCGGCACCCGTCATCGGGCCCGAATCCTGTTCAAAACTTAAATATAATTAAAACTGAAACTTAAATTCTATTTTTCCTGCTGCCACTCTTTTAACTGCCGGACCTCATCTTCGCTCAGATCGGCTTCCCGCAGAAGATCGGGCCGCCGTTCAAAAGTCCGCCGTAGAGCCTGCTGCCGCCGCCATGCACTGATTCGGGCATGATGTCCCGAGAGCAGAACTTCCGGCACCAGGTCACCCTCGAAGTCGGCCGGACGGGTGTAGTGCGGATACTCAAGCAGGGGTGAAAAACTCTCCTCCGTCAGAGAATCCGCAGAGCCTAAAACCCCGGGCCGCAGCCTGATGATCGCGTCAATCATGACCATGACCGGTAATTCACCTCCGGTCAGAATATAGTCACCTAAGCTGACTTCCCGGTCAACCAGACGATTTACCCGTTCATCCATACCCTCGTAATGAGGACAGAAGAAAACCAGCTGCTCCAGCTCAGAAAGTTCCTGGGCCAGCTTCTGAGTGAACGGCTCACCCGCCGGAGAAGGAACGATCACTTCACCGGAGTACTGCGGCTCTCGCAAATCTTTAAGCGCCCGGCAAACCGGCTCCGGCCGCATCACCATGCCGGCTCCACCGCCGTAAGGAGAGTCATCAACTACACGATGGCGGTCATGACAATAATCTCTAAGGTTGTGAACCTGTAAGCTAAACTTTTTTTTCTCCAGAGCCCGGTGCATGATACTCTCGGCGAATGGAGAATCGAACATCCCGGGAAAGATTGTCACAACATCAACAATCATTCTCTAATATCAGCTCCACCGTCAGTTGTTGCCATTTTCGCTCCGTTGCCATCGGGATCTACAATAATTCGTCCCGCTTCCAGATCAATCTCCAAAATATAAGATGCGACAACCGGCAAAAGAAGCTCAGATCCGCTTTTAGCTTCGGGCTCAGACCTGATAACGTAAATCTCCTGGAGCGTGTTTCCCATAATCTCGGTTAAAAATCCGAGCTGCTCTCCGATGCGGTTAAACACCGGCAAACCGATCAGCTGAAAGTGGTAGTACTCATCCGCGGGCAGAGCCGGAAGCTGACTGCCGTAACAAACTATCTCCCAACCGATCCGGGGCAAAACCTGATCGATGGTTGAGAAATCGGCCAAACGCAGGATGTAAGCTCCCTTCTGCATCCGGTACGAAAGTACGGATACAGGTTCAAAAGTTCCATCCGGAGCCCGCAACCTGATTCCCGGCAATCTGAAGTTCTCCGGATCACAGATCTCGGAACGAACCTTCACCTCACCGCGCAGACCTTGCGCCTTGACAATCTCGCCTAAGACTACCAGAGAATCCCGCATCAGCTGAAAATTACAGTAACCAAAATCTCAACACGGTCAAACGTGCCCAAAAAAAGCGGCTATTCAACTATTTCGAGACTGGCCCGGCGGCCTTCTTTGGCCGCAGCTGCGCCCAGGATTGTCCGCATGGCCCGGGCGGTTTTACCCTGGCGACCGATTACCTTGCCAAGATCTTTCTGGTTGACACTGAGTTCCAGCTGAACCGAATTTTCCTCTTCGCGTTCTGCAACCTCAACCTCGTCAGGATTATCAACCAACGACTTCGCCAGGTACTCAACCAAATCTTTGTACATTGCTCTTCTCCAGGCACCAGCTTAAATAGAGGTGATAAGGGACTGCAAATTCTTACGCCGAAGCCTCAGAATTAGCTTTACGAGCCTTCTTAATGATATTGGCTACAGTCTCGGTCGGAATCGCACCCTGACTGAGCCAAAAATCAATCTTGTCATCTTTCAAGACAACATTTGCGGGATCGTAATTGGGGTCATAAGTGCCGAGGATATCAAGAAAACGACCATCACGCGGGGCCTCTGTATCAGCGGCAACAATCCGGTAAAAGGGTTTTTTCTTGGCCCCTCTCCGGGTCAATCTTAGTTTTACTGCCATGAACTATTTCTCCTTTTTAAATATTCATTCCTTTAATCAAGGTAAGAACTTAACCACTACATTCCCAACTGTCCCATCATGCGTTTCATACCCTTGGGACCCATTTTATTAAACTTTTTCATCATCTTTTTCATCTCAAGGAACTCTTTCAACATACGGTTGACGTCCTGCACCGTAGTTCCGCTACCGCGGGCGATACGTTTACGCCGGCTGCCGTTAATAAGTCGGTGATCATGGCGCTCCTTGTCCGTCATCGAATTGATAATTGCTTCGATCCGAACCAGTTGGCCGTCATCCAAGGCCTCATCACCGAGCTTGTCTTTAAGCTTGCCCATACCCGGTATCATCTTCATGATACCGCCGAGCGAACCCATCTTTTTAATATTTCTGAGCTGAGAGCGAAAATCATCCAGAGAAAACTGATTCTTGCGTAATTTTTGAGCCAGTTCTTCCGCTTTCTTCTGATCGACCGAATCTTGAGCCTTCTCGATCAGGGTCAGCATATCTCCCATGCCGAGAATCCGCGAAGCCATGC
>JAOZQE010000023.1 GCA_029932385.1 bacterium
TGCGGTTACAGACTTGACCAGATGGTCTGGAGATGCCCGCGCTGTTTCACCTGGGATTCGGTAGCCTTGCGCTAAAAAAATAACTTCTTAAAATGACAAGTTGACTTTCAAACAGCCTATCTATATGATAAATCGTTATCACATAGATTTTATAAGATATTAATTCTTTATTAGAACAGGAGTAAGTACATGTACAGTATCCCAAGAAAATTAATCATGCTGCTGGCGATTCTGGCAATGCTGGCCGGTTGTTCGTTTTCATATTCGAGCAACTCCAGCTCAGATTCGAGCAAGTCTAGTTCAACTTCATCAGGAGAAACCGAGGCCAGCCCGGAAGATACGAAAAAGAGTTACATTAATGATGTCAGCTCCTATACCAGTAGCGCGGTAAAAGGCAGTGATACCAAAAAATATTTGAATGAACTCGGTAAAATCGCTGAACGAAACGGGATTACCGACTGGGAACGTAATATGGACACTTACCATGCCGTTGGTACCGGCCTCCGCCAGGCCGGAGTCAGCAAAGATGAAGTCAAAGATATCTATTTCATCCCGGAAATGGTCGCCAAAGAGAAGAATGCACTTATTCTTATTCTTGAGAGCTATCAGCCCTGATTAAAAACATTTATCAAATTTGAATGCGTATAAACCGCAGATCACTCTTCTATACGTATTTTATCGGATTCATTATAATCGGATCGATAATGCTCCTTCAGTCTTTCCCGGCTGAAGGAGCAGATCTCTCCTCCTCTCCCTCCTACGCAAATTCATTCCAGTTTCTTTACATTGATGCCAACGTCGGCGGATCCAGCGGCGGCCATTGCGCACTGCGCCTCAATAATACCGTCTATCATTTCCAATACTACCCGGATGGAATCTTCAGACTCATCCGGGAATCATGGGCTCATTTCAGATATATCTATAATGATCTCGAAAATCGAACTATCCATATTGCCCGCATCCAGCTGCAACCTGATGACAAGATTGCCATAAAAGAACACCTAGATTACTTTTACCTGGTTCAGTCAGCCCACCTTGAACGCCTGCAGGCATTAGATGATGATACGAAACTCATCCTTGATTTCAACCACAATCGCCGTCAAATTTCTATCGCCGGAGCCGGCCTCTTCGCATTCCAGAAAAATCCGGATGAGATCAGCACGACGATACATAGGATAATTACTGATGCCTACGGGCAAGATTATCTGGAACGTAATATTAAAGTTCTTGATCTGGAACTTACTGAACAGCCACCGGTTATTGTCCGTCTTAAAAAAGATATCCACGTCACAAATCAAGCCTACCCGGAAAACATTACCGTACTTGAAAAAACCTATAGCGAGAACCGTAGCAAACGAACCGCTCTCCAGATTTTAAATCAATCATTACCGATTGAGAGACATGAATTGACCGATCTAGATGAATTCAATCGCTTTGGTGATATGCAAGGCTTAAACAAAAATGAGCGCCGAAAACTTGAGAAGTACGCGAAGTTACTGCAGACATCCGTTGTTCATCTGCCGTCATCGAGTCGGCCTGACTGGGGTTACCCGTTGCTTCTGGCAACCGCCAGACTGCAGGCTGTCATGTACTCTCTTGCTGAAAACCGATTGTTTCTACTCGATCCTTTTCCCGAGGCATATAAGTCTCCAGTCACAGACAAAGTCGAAAAAGATCTTACAATCACTTCACAACTGGCTGAGCGAGCGCATCGCACCTATCAAAAAATCCGTCATGAAGTATTTGCTAAGAAGGCATTGGATGAGCGATCCTATAACCGTCTTGAAGAGAGTGCGGGTCGGTTTGCAGAGCTGGAGAGAGGACGTTTAAGCGGCAAAACTGTCCGGATTGCATACGGCCGTCTGATACCGTCCAGAACCGCGGAAGTGGCTTTGCCGATCCCGATAACTGGACCGGGAAAAATCAGGGACATGCTGACTGCAGCCCGGTTTAATAAAAAATTTTATCATAACAAGTTAAAAAAATGTTATCCCTATAACCTGGTAACCAGAAACTGTGCAACCGAACTTATCCGCACGCTCAATGCCGCGTTCAAAAATAAAAACGAAATCATCCGGGCCCTGGGAGGAAGTA
Source organism: bacterium (assembly GCA_029932385.1). Taxonomy (GTDB): domain Bacteria; phylum Desulfobacterota; class Anaeroferrophillalia; order Anaeroferrophillales; family Tharpellaceae; genus Tharpella. Next base: position 2,095 of record JAOZQE010000023.1, read on the forward strand.
TTGTACCGGGCAATGATTTAAGTTTTATCCCTTTCGCTCTGTTTGACCTGGTGCGAAAAAGATTCCGGGTCACCGGGATCGAAGTTCTGCCGGGATTCAGAAAGCGTATGCTGGCCCGGCTGCAACAACAGAAATCCCGGTCGGCAGCTCTCTATCTAAGAGAATGCAATACCCTGACATCCACCATATACCAACCGGTAGCTGATGACACACCCTTTATCTTTTTTACCGACGATATTATCCTGGTGCGGCCGATTTACGGCATCAGCAACACGGTTTACGGACTAATATCGACCGCTGCCGGAATCTTCACCCTGCCATTTGACAGGGGTCGACGTTCACTCAAAGGTCTAAAAGGTACTATCTACAGTCTACCGGAGATTTTTTTCTTTAATATACGGAAAGGAAGTTTTGACTATGTCGATGACTTGCTTGATCCGGAAAGTAAAGCCCTGGAAAAATCAGCCCCAGCATTCAACCGGCGCGTATCCCCATAAAGATCAAAAAGATACCCAAAAACAATTATGACTGCAGGCAACCGATAAAATCGGTAATTTTAAGATATTTGCGCTGATCGAGATAATCTCTGATGCCCTCTACAATTTCGATCCCGATCTGAGGATTGATGAAATTCGCCGTGCCTATTTCAATTGCTGCCGCCCCGACCATGAGAAATTCCAGAGCATCCTCGGCACTGGCAATCCCACCGATACCGATAACCGGTATCGAAACCGCTTGAACCACCTGATAAACCATGCGCAGGGCCACCGGTTTGATAGCGGGGCCGGAGAGACCACCAGTAACATTTCCTAATACCGGCCGTTTATTCTCAAGGTCAATGGCCAAACCAAGCAGAGTGTTAATCAATGACAGCGCATCGCTGCCGGCATCCGCAACCGCTCTGGCGACAGCCGTAATATCGGTAACATTAGGTGATAGTTTAGTAATCAGCGGTAGCGTTGTGGCTTTGCGTACAGCCGCAACCAGCCGCGCTGCGGATTCAGGATCAGTCCCGAACTGAATGCCCCCGGCTTTAACATTGGGGCAGGAGATATTGATTTCGAGGGCTCTGATACCTTCAACCTGATCAAGTTTGGCGGCGATAGCCGCGTAGTCATTCTGATTATTGCCAAATATATTGACAATCACATCAGCCCCCAGATTCTGCAAGACCGGCAGTTCATTAGCGAGAAAACTGTCGATACCTATATTTTCAAGTCCAATAGCATTGAGCATTCCGCAGGCGGTTTCGGTTATTCTCACTCCCGGATTACCGATTTTAGGCTTTAAGGATAGACCTTTGGTGATAACCGCACCAAGTTTTGCAACATCAAAATAGGAAGCATACTCCCGTCCATAACCAAAGGTTCCAGAAGCGCTAAGCACCGGATTTTTCAAGACCAGACCGGGAACGATTTCAACCCTGAGATCAACCATCAGAAAACCACCTTATCAGCCGGGAAGACCGGCCCCTGAGTACAGACTTTGGCACTTTCAACAGTTCCGTCATCGTCAATTCCGGTCACATCCTGAACACATCCGAGACAGACACCGAAGCCACAGGCCATCCGATTTTCCAGGCTCAAATAACCCCGGGCCGAGACTTTTCGCAAAACCTGCTGCACATTTATCAACATCGGCTCCGGACCGCAGGCAAAAACCAATGCTTCAGGGTATTGTTGTAATTCGGTCTCCAGAAGCTCCGTCACCCAGCCCTGCCTTCCTGAACTGCCGTCATCGGTAATTGTTTCAATACGAATATCGGGAGCACTCTCTTTCATTTCGTCGAGCAGAAGTAGTTCATCCAGATTGGCGGCGCCATAGAGCAGAACTCTGCTGCCGGCCTTAATGCTGGATTTCAAACTAAAGAGCAGGCATGAAGCAATTGACGCGATGCCCATTCCGCCCGCAACCAGAATCAGCGGAGTAAGATCGTCTTTGTTCAGGTCAGAGTTAATCTCCGGATAACCGTTACCGAGAGGGCCGTGTCCTGAAACTATAGCACCTTCTTTCATCTCCCCAAGTTGCAGACTGCCCTTACCGACCTCTTTAATAACAACCTCAAACCAGTTTTCGCCCCGATTCAAGATACCGAAAGGTCTTTTCAAGAGGGGATCAAACAGGCCGTCATTACAACTGAGCATGATAAACTGGCCCGGAGCCGACTGTTGGCAAAAATCTGCCGGAGCGCTGATTCGCAGATGCCGGATATCTGAAGTTAGTTGTCGGTTTCTTAATATTTTCCCTGTGAACAGATACAAAATAACTCCCGTTTTTTTTCAACTTTAAAACAAATTATTTGACCATTTCTTTCGGAAATTCCAGAACCGGCTCTTCCTCAAGTTTGTCAAAAGTTGATTGTCAATGAGAAAGATATGGCACCGGTGGAACCATTATCATAGTATCCTGGGCGGTGACCTGTGGTTGTAAATCCAATTTTCTGATACAGGGATAAAGCCGGTCGGTTTTTTTCAGAAACTTCGAGATAGACCTGGGTTATCTTTAAGGTTAAAAGTTTCTGCAATAGTTCACTTAGAAGTACACTACCGACCCCGACTCCCCGGGCCTGCGGTCTGACTGCGACCCGCAGAAGTTCAGCTTCAGGAGGAAGTATCCGGGTCAGGCTGTAGCCTATGATTTCGACCTCAGATGAAGATCTGATAACCGTGATTAGATTAAGCGGATTGCTAAGTTCCAGCTCCAAACTCTCCCGGTTCCAGGGAGATGTGAATGACTGCTGCTCAAGAAGAGTGATTTCCGTCAGATTTTCCAGGCTGTTGAAGCTATGGGAAACAACGTAGTTCACCTTTTTTTCTCACGATCCGCCGCAGTCAGATGGATCTCCAGCCAGTTTCTGCAGGGCATGGGAGAGAGCCGGGAGAACGATTTCAAGACACTCCCGAGCCGCTTTCGGACTGCCGGGGAAATTAATAATCAGGGTCGATTTTCGGATTCCGGAAACAGCCCGGGAAATCATGGCATGAGGAGTTATTTTCATACTTTCCGCGCGCATTGCTTCGGCAAATCCCGGAGCCGGGCGCTCAATTACGGCAGTCGTCGCCTCCGGAGCCAGATCACGGGGTGAAAAACCGGTGCCGCCGGTGGTTAGGATAAGATCGACCTGATCCTTATCACTCCATTGCTTCAGAACAACTTCAATTTCAGCCGGTTCATCGCTGACAATCTGTTCCCTGAGAACGGTAAAGTCTCCGGTTTTGACAAGTTTTTCCTTTAATGCCGGGCCGCTTAAATCCTGCCGTTCACCCCGGGATCCGCGATCACTGATAGTCAGGATAGCGGCGTTGAATTTTTCATATCCGGGTCGCATCCGACTCCCCTTTTTCGCATATATTTATATTCTATTCCATCAATCAGAGCCTGCCAGCTGGCCTCGATGATATTGGTCGAAACCCCGACCGTACCCCATTTATTACCCTGATCATCTTTAGACTCAATCAGCACCCGGGTAACCGAACTCGTGCCTTTATCAGACGAGAGAATTCTAACCTTATAATCATCAAGCGTGATCTTTTTCAACTCAGGATAAAATTTCTCCAGGGCTTTACGCAAAGCTTTATTGAGAGCATCAACCGGCCCGGCCCCGACTGAGGCGGTATGTTCGATAACACCGTCAACCTCAATCATGACTGTGGCTTCGGTCAACGGCGGCCGGTCGTGGCGAAACTTGTTGACCATTACCCGAAAACCCTTAAAGGAAAAAATCGGCCGATAGCAACCGGTGGTTTTCTTAACCAGCAATTCAAATGAAGCTTCCGCCCCCTCAAATTGAAAACCTTTCTCCTCGAGGTCTTTGATCTTTTTCAAGATCTCTTCAGTTTCCTCTTTTGAGCCGAGATCGAGATTATATTCATTGGCTTTATAGATAATATTACTCCGCCCGGAAAGATCGGAGATCAGAACCCTTCGTCTATTACCGACCGCTTCCGGATCGATATGTTCATATGTAAGAGGATTTTTTTGAACCGCGCTTACATGAATTCCGCCTTTATGGGCGAATGCGCTACGGCCGACAAACGCCTGGTGCCGGCTGTGTCGCTTATTAGAAATCTCATCAACAAAACGTGATAACGACGCGAGTTTACACAAGTTTTCAGGAGGCACTACATTGTACCCCATCTTGATCTGGAGGTTGGGAATTATCGAAATCAGGTTAGCGTTGCCACAGCGTTCACCAAAACCGTTGATCGTGCCCTGAACCTGAGTTATCCCGTGCCGCACAGCCAGAAGCGAGCTGGCAACGGCGGTTTCAGAATCGTTATGAACATGAATCCCCAGTTGTACTTCATCACCCATCTCCTGGCGGACAATATCGATAATCGAGGTCAGCTCATGTGGCAGTGTCCCGCCGTTGGTATCACAGAGGACAAGACATGCCGCCCCGCTCCGCTGCGCGGCTTTCAGGGTTGCCAGAGCATAATCCCGGTTATTTTTAAACCCGTCAAAGAAATGTTCAGCATCATAAAACACCTCCTCCATTTTCCGGCTTAAAAAGAGTAGTGAATCTTCAATGACCGTCAAGTTCTCCGCCAAACTGATGTGGAGAGCGTTATGTACGTGAAAATCCCAGGATTTACCGAATATGGTGGCGACACTGACTCCGGATTCGACAATTGCTTTTAGATTCTGATCTTGTTCGGGTCGGTTTTCCAGCTTTCTGGTGCTGCCAAAAGCAGTGACCTTAGCTGTTTTCATATTAATATTTTTAATCTTGTTGAAGAAACTAAAATCTTTGGGATTTGAACCCGGCCAGCCGCCTTCTATATAGTGCACCCCGAAAGCATCAAGGCGCTGGGCGATCCTGACCTTGTCATCAGCCAGTAGAGAAATATCTTCTGCCTGAGTCCCATCACGCAGAGTCGTATCGTAAATTTTTATCATACTTTACCTGCTACTTTCGTCCTTAGTATCTTTATTGGCCAATCCAAATTCATGATGTAAAACCCGGACCGCCAGTTCTGTATATTTTTCCGCAATAACACAGGAAACTTTGATCTCAGAAGTACTGATCATCATGATGTTGATATTCTCCCGCGCGAGAGCCGCAAACATACGTCCGGCAACATTCGCATGAGTTCGCATGCCGATACCGACGATTGAAACCTTGGCGATATCCTTGTCGCCATTGATATCGCTGGCTCCGATTTCCTTGTTAATATTCTCCAGAGAATTCAGAGCATGATCATAGTCAGGTTTCGGCACTGTAAAAGTGAGATCAGTTAAACCTTCAGCCGAAGTATTTTGAATAATCATATCGACCACGATCCCCTCTTCAGCGATTGAAGAGAATATCGACGCAGCAATACCGGGATGGTCAGGAATCCCGCAAATTGTAACCTTAGCTTCATTTTTGTTATATGCCACACCGGAAACGACGGCCTTTTCCATGCTTTCATCCTCCTTACAGACAATTGTTCCTTCAATATCAGAAAAACTTGACCGGACATGAATCGGAATCCCATATTTCTGAGCAAACTCAACCGATCGATTTTGCAGAACCTTGGCCCCGAGACTGGCTAGTTCAAGCATCTCATCGTATGAGATTTTATCCAGTTTACGAGCTTTACTGCAGACATTAGGATCAGTCGTATAGACTCCGTCAACATCAGTATAAATTTCGCAGACATCGGCCTCTAGAGCTGCAGCCACGGCAACCGCGCTGGTATCAGAACCACCGCGCCCCAATGTCGTAATATTGCCATCCGCATCGACCCCCTGAAAACCGGCCACCACGACGATATGGCCAGATGTCAGGGCTTTAGTTATACGTTTATTATCGATCGCTTTAATCCTGGCCCGACTATGGTCACTATCAGTTTTGATAGAAACCTGTGAGCCCAGAAAGGAGATCGCCTTCTCGCCCAGGCTCTCGATTGCCATAGCCAGTAAAGAGACAGAGACCTGTTCTCCGGAGGCAACCAGAACATCGTGTTCTCGTCGACTATGCTCGGGATCTATCTCATTGGCCAAACCGATCAGACGATCAGTCTCACCCGACATCGCTGAAAGGACAACCACAACCTGGTTGCCCCGGTTTTTAGTCGTAACCACGCGTCGGGCAACATTTTTTATCCGCTCAATGGAACCAACCGAAGTCCCACCATATTTCTGTACAACTAAAGCCATAATTAAAAAACCATCTCCTCTGAAAAAATATGTTCCATATTTAACTAGATACTTTTTCCTACACTCTGGATAAATTAAGTCCAGCAACGTTATCTATTTGATTATTGTAACAGTGTCAACTTCAATCCGGTAAAAATAGTTATAAAAATATCTCAATACTTGCACTAACATAACTCCTTGTGCTAAAGAAAACGGCAAGGATAGAGTAATAACGATAATTTTATACCATAAAAACAGTCATAGAGGTTTAATTATGTGCCAGTCCAATGCATATCTACTTAATAGTTCAGGCAGTGAAAAACTACTGATGGAGGATGTCTCCCTAATTACTCCGCTCGAAGACGGAGGAATTGAATTAGTCGGTCTGTTTGGTGACCGCCTGACGGTTCAGGCAACCCTGAAAGAGATGGATCTCTTAAAACACAGAATTATTCTTGATGAAACCAATTAGAATATCAACGGAGTCGAAATAAAACAATGGCAAATATAGAAATTAATCTGATTGAAAATCGCAAACCGGTTCCAGCAACGGACGAACTCGGTTTTGGGGTTCATTTCAGCGATCACATGCTGGTTATGGACTATAATCTTGACCAGGGCTGGCATGGGGCCAGGATTGAACCCTACGGCCCGATCCAGATTGACCCGTCGATGATGGCGCTTCATTACGGCCAGGCGATCTTTGAAGGCATGAAAGCTTTTCGAGCAAGCGACGGCAATATCAATCTTTTCCGGGCCCGGGACCATTTCAACCGCTTTAACAATTCAGCCCGGCGTGTATGTATTCCTGAACTTGACGTTGAAGAGTTGCTGACAGGGCTGAAGAAACTACTTGAGATTGATCAGCAATGGGTACCATCAGAACACGGTACGGCTCTCTACATCCGTCCCTTCATTTTTGCTACGGATCAATTTTTAGGTGTACGTCCTTCGCATACCTACAAATTGATGATAATCCTCTCGCCGGTTGGCGCCTACTATGCGGAAGGTTTCAATCCGGTTAAAATCATGGTTGAAGATGAATATGTGCGGGCGGTTCGCGGTGGCATCGGAGCCATTAAAACCCCGGGCAACTATGCCGCTAGTCTACTGGCGGCGGTAAAAGCCCAGAAAAAGGGTTTCACCCAAGTCCTGTGGCTTGACGCGCTTGAATTGAAATGGCTTGAGGAAGTCGGGACTATGAATATCATGGTCAAGATTGGAGACGAGGTGATCACGCCGCCGTTAAACGGCAGTATCCTGCCCGGTATCACCCGTGATTCAACTATTAAAATTCTCCAGAACTGGAATATTCCACTGATTGAGAAACAGATCAGTATCAATGAGGTCATGCAGGCTGGCAGTGACGGCACCTTGAAAGAGATGTTCGGTACCGGTACAGCGGCGATCATCTCTCCGGTTGGTTCAATTCACTACAAAGAGGACAACGTAATCATCAACAGCGGTAATGTCGGAGAACTTTCACAGAAACTTTTCGAGGAGATCACCGCTATTCAATATGGCAGTAAAGACGACACCTACAACTGGATTGACACGATTGACGTTGTCTAAAGATTACTGCCAATGTTGAAAACCGCAGTCATTAACTTAGGTTGTCCGAAAAATGAGGTTGATGCCGAGAAACTGGCTTACCTTCTGCTTGAAGATGATTTTGAACTTCTGGCTGAACCTGATACCGCCGAAATAATCATTGTCAACACCTGTGCTTTTATTCAGCCGGCGGTTGAAGAAGCGATTGATGTAATACTCAGTTTGATAGAATACAAGAAGAGCGGAAGCTGCCGGGTTCTGGTTGTCAGTGGTTGTCTGCCGCAACGATACGGTACCGTTCTTCTTGACGAAATACCTGAAATCGATCTACTTTTCGGAGCCGACGGCTTTGCCCTGATTCCAGCGGCAGTAAAAAGTTTCATCCAGAAACGGCAGCCTCTAAGTTGGATCAACAAAACCTGTGATCTAGACTACAGTAAAATCCACCCGCTGCCGCAGCAGGTATCTCCGCCACGCGCTTTCAGTTATCTCAAGATCGCGGAGGGTTGTGACAATCGCTGTTCTTACTGCATGATCCCGGCTATTAAGGGAAAACAGCAAAGCATTGTTCCGGCTACTCTGGTCTCTCAAGCCCGAAAAATGGTTGCGGATGGAGTTAAAGAGATAAATGTCATAGCTCAGGATATTACCGCATATGGTCGTGATCTTATTGAAAAGCCGACCCTGTGTGATCTTCTGAGAGAATTGACCAGAATTCCTAAACTCAGCAGGCTGCGTCTGCTTTATGCATACCCGAACCGGATTAATGATGATCTGATCGAACTTCTGGCTACAGACGATAAGCTCTGCAGCTACCTTGACGTTCCAATTCAGCATATCAGTGATCCCGTACTGAAAGCGATGGGGCGGCGCGATCTGAGTAAAGACATTCGTGCAACCCTGCTGCAGCTTAAGGAGAAAGTCCCGGATATATTTCTCCGTTCCACTGTTATGGTGGGTTTTCCGGGAGAGACTGAAACTGATTTTTCCCGGTTGTTAGAATTTATCAAAGAGGGATTTTTCGACTATATGGGAGCTTTTGCTTACTGGCCTGAAGAAGGCAGCCCGGCTGCCCGACTTCCCGGCCAGCTACCTGACAACGTCAAAAACGAACGCCTGCAAGAGGTTCTTGAAACACAAAAACAGCTTACTGAAAAACGCCTTAAAGAAAAAATAGGCTGCCGGGAAAGAGTTTTGATTGAGGGTCTAAGTTCCGAAAGTGAGCTGCTTTTACAGGGGCGATGTGATTTTCAGGCCCCGGAAATCGACGGTCTGACTTACATAACCGAAATTGAAGGTGATCTTGATCCGGGAACCATAGTCGAAGCTGAAATCTACGATACCCACGAATTTGATCTCTTTGCCCGGGTTTTACAGACTTGACCCCTAAATTTCATCAAGACAGTTAACTTAGGTACGAAAATAGCTTTACTTATATTACAATGTTCTTCAATCTGAAATATTTATGTCAAAGTTTGCCTATACTGAAGCCATAACCGAAAACCTTGCATCATTTGCGGAGGATGAGTTTCAGCACCAGATAAAGGTCTTACGCCGCCGGACGGGTGACCAAATCGATTTTTTTGACGGTCGGGGCGGCTGTTTCCAAGGCTGTATTACAACTATTGAAAACCGGAAAAAATGGTTTCAGGCAGAAATTACAAAGTCGAGAACATTTGATCAACCGCCGCCGTTGCACCTTTTGGTGGCACTACCTAGAAATGGTAAGCTGGACACCATTATTCAGAAGTCGGTTGAACTCGGTGTAACGATGATTACACCGCTGATTACCACGAGAACAACAGTTCGTCTGGAGATGGAGAAAAAGTTTGCAACCCGGAAGGAGCATTGGCAGCGGATCGCCGTGACCAGTATGAAACAGAGCGGTAACCCTTACCTTCCGGAAATTAATCGACCAAAGAAGATTGAGGAGCTAAATTCCGAACCTGAGACAAACTTTCCTCGCAAACAGATAGTATTTCATCCGGCGGCAAAAAATCTTCGGTCTCTGGCTGAGTTAAATCTTACAAGAAAAGATGCTGTGGTTATAGCACTAGGGCCGGAGGGCGGATTCAGCCCGGATGAAATTGATCTTCTTAGCTCTCTGGGTTTTGTCGCAGCTGGTTTGGGAGAACGAATTTTAAGACTTGAAACCGCGGTGGTTGCGGCATTGACATTGGTTCAATATTTTAGAAACAGTTTTTAATTTAGTGGCGTAATACCCAAAGTATGTAAATTTTTTGGAGTTTCGAAATTTCTTTTTTCCAAAAAAGGAAATTTCGAGCTGCCGTATGGAGGTTTTACCGTGAAGTGTCCTAAATGCAACTATACAAGTTTCGATTATTTGAAAGAGTGTAAAAAATGCGGTGAAATTCTTGAGGAAAACCGTCGGGCCCTTAATCTGAAAATAGTTGAACCGACCCTTTTTACCAACCTTTACAGTGATGAATCGGAAAAGGTCAACTTAACCCAGGTCGAACCTGCCTTTACCGGTTCTTCTAAACCTGAGAATGAGCCGATCGAAAACGACTTCATACTTGACAATGAGTTTTCCGTCCCGGAGAAAATTGAACTTGATACAACTCCTGAAGTCAGTTCTGAACGAAATAGTTTAACGGGACTGGGGAGTCTCGGCAGTATGGATTCGATTGGATCAAGAACTATACCGGAGACTGACGATTCCAACAAAGGTATTGAAATTGAGTTGGATAAACCAAAAACTGAGCCTTTAGATGACTTGGAACTAACGTCATCATTTACCAGTGACCAGGTAGCGCCGGAGACTCCAGAAACCAACGAACTTGAAGCGCTTGAGATTGACGATCTAGATCTTTTTACAGACCTGTCCGATACTTCCGAAACAGCTCCGATCGACCTTGATAAAGATAATATCGCTTTTGAACTCAATATGGATGATCCCGAGATTAAAAATCCCGGTGGTTCTGATTCTCATAAAGTTAATGCTGTAGAAGAGGGTTCCATAGAGTTGGAGCTGGATATGGATGATGATAAGAGCCTGGATGATCTTCTGGCAGATCTAGATAATAACAAATCCTAAAAAATCATAACATCAACTAAAAAAGGGAGAGCAACTGCTCTCCCTTTTTTAGTTGATAAACGATAATTCAATTAGATTACTTTGCCGCTTCTCCACGAACCGGAGTTGAGAGGTTTTTAATTCCAGCAACGACATCATCCAGACTTGAAGTATTCTTACCCACGTTCAGATTGTTACTCTGAGTCCAGGCATCAGCCAGAGAATCGGCGATCCGGTAGCGTAGAAAACGCTCCCCTTCAGTTCCGGAAAATACATTTGCCGCGGCCTCAATCTGCATAGCTTCAACCTTGGCTTTACTCCGGACTACCAGTATTTCAGCCTTAATCTTTTCCGCGGTCACCCAGTTCTTGGCTGCAACAATCTGGGCCTCGGAAGCCATAATAACACTCTCTTTGCGAGCCTCAGCTTCCTGAATAGCCGCCAGTTTTCTACCTTTAGCTCTTTCTTCAGTTTCAAGCGCCGCAACCGCCGCCGCCCGGACTTTTACCTTATTAACTTCAATCTTAAATTGAGCCCGTTTAATCTCATCTTCTTTCTGGAGAAGTTCCTTTGAGTAATTAAATTTACTGCATTTGAAAACTGTCAATTCAACCCCGCGGTCAGCCAGCTGCTGGTTAACATTTGCCTTGACTGCAGCAAGATATTCCGAGTGGGTCTCAGCTTTATAAAATTTTTCGGCATTATAATGGGCGGCTTCTTCCTGGGCGGCAGCAATCGTGATATCTTTAACCATTTTATGGATATCACTATCACCTGCAACAACCAGATATAATCCGGCCTGTTCCGGAATTATATGGTACCAAACAGAAAAATCTGCAATTATGGTATCACCATCTTGGGTTACCAATTCCGTACCGGATGAGTCAGCGCTGGAGAGATCAAGCTCTTTATCGCTTATTTCAACCCTCGCCAGGGTGGTTGTAATCGGATTATAGCCGGAAACAAACCAATAATGTTTACCGGGAGCCAAAACTTTAAGATTTTCACCGGCAGCAGCATTACCGGTCATCACTACGCCCCTCTGATTAGCATCAATTACCGGTGCGAAATAGTAACTTGCCGCAACCAGCACAGCGCAACCGGAAAGAATAACCAAAACCACCAACACCTTAATCATTCTGTTCATAATTTTACAAATCCTTAAAAGAAGATATTAATAGAGGGGAATTTCAAAACAGGTTCAAGCATAAAAAAACAGTTGCACCCACCTGCTATATTAAATTATTAAACACTACTTAGCAAATCATCATAACCTACGTCAACCTTTTCAATTATTTTTCACATTTTTTACCAGTTTCGTACGATATCAGAGTTTGCCTTTCCCCATTCTAATAATTTCACTCTCACTTCCGGTCATATCAATGATAGTCGATGATTCAGAATCAATATTGCCGGCATCAAAAAGATAGCTGACCTGATTCTGTAGTGAACTCTCCAGAGAAATAACCGAATCCTGACCAGAAATCGCAAAATCTTTGACGCTGACTGCGAGCAGAGCCGTATTGAGTTTTAACGGAAGAGTAAGACATGCAGGATTATCCGGAGTCCTGATCCCTACAGTCCGCCGTTTCGTCAGAACCATTTTCGGAACCATCTTTGAAGCAGGCAGGATAAAGGTGTAAGGTCCGGGAATCAAGCTTTTCATTAAACGATAGGCCGGATTATTAACGCTTGCATAAAGACTGATATTTTTTAAGTCAGCACAGAATAGAGTCATTTTTTTCTCATGCCGGCCACTATTGAGATTATAGAGTTCTCTGATTCCTTTCTTACTCTCTAAAGAACAGACTGCGGCGTAGTTGGTGTCGGTGGGGATTATTACAAGAGCACCATCATGCATATCCTCCAGAACCTGCTGCAGTTGCCGGGTTTTGGGCAGACCATCATAGAGTGTCAGAACATTCATCAATGCAAGCCTCTTTCTTAATCCTCTTCAACCTTTTTCCGGCCGCAGATACGTGCGACAATGATACTTATCTCATAAAGAATTATGATCGGTCCGGCCATCATTAACTGACTGACGATATCAGGCGGAGTTAGGACGGCAGCCACAACAAAGGCACCCAAAACCGCATATTTTCGTTTACTGGCCAGGGTCTGAGCTCGAATAAGCCCGAACAAAGCCAGAAAAGCCGTAACTACGGGAAGTTCAAAAACAACCCCGAAGGCAAACAACATCCGCACTGCGAATGAAAAATACTCTTTAACCGATGGCATCGGTCGGATAAAATCAGTGGCAAAACCCATGAAAAACTTAAAACCAAACGGAAAAACAACAAAGTAACCGAACAGGGCTCCGCCGACAAAGAAGAGTGTAGCAGAAAAGACAAAAGGAAAGACATAACGTTTTTCGCGGGCATAGAGTCCCGGAGCTGAAAATCTCCAGATCTGAAAGATGACCACTGGTGAAGCGATAAAAAAACCGGCCAGCAGAGAAATTTTGAGATAGGTGAAAAAGGTCTCTGTCAAGCCGGTGAATATCAAACCGCCATCAGTCGGCATAGCGACAAGCAGAGGAGCCATGAGAATCCGAAAAAGATCCTCGGAAAAGTAGTATGATCCAACCGTGCTTACAGCAATGGCTACAGAGACGACTATCAGGCGCCGGCGCAGCTCCTCCAGATGATCAGTCAGCTGCATTTCGCGATCCGGGTTGGTTGAATTGTCGGCCTTGTTCGAACTCATGATACAGATTCTTCTTGCCGATCGCTGTCAGAACTCTTTACCACCGATTCCCCACCCTTTGAAACCGGATTTATCTCTTCAGGATTTTGACTCTCATCGTCATCAACCGGGTCAACCGGATATGCTATTTTGCTTGTCTTACGCAACTCCTCCGCCCGTTTACTATCTGCTTCAACGGTACTCTCATCCTGATAGATGCTTTCTTTAATGTCATCGGCTGTCTTTCTGAATTCAGCCATAGTCTTCCCTAAAGTTTTTGCCAGTTCGGGAAGTTTCTTGGGTCCAACCACCAGCAGGGCGACCACCAGAATAATAATTATTTCAGTAATTCCGATACCAAACATATATCACCTTAAATATTACAGACCAGTTTAATAGTGAAGATATTTACGTTTCCTGCGAGGAAAAGTCAACTTAAAAAAATAACATCATCAAACTTGAAACCAATCCTTCGTCATAAAAAAAGGGCTGTCATAAAGACAGCCCTTTTTATTGGGTAATTACCCGACAACAGGTTGATCAGAAATATTACTTCTCATCAATTGCTTCGGTCGGACATACCTCAACACATGCACCGCATTCAACACACTTGTCCTGGTCGATAACATAAACATCACCAGCTTCGCTGATTGCATCTTCCGGACACTCTTCCGCACAAGTTCCACAGGCAACACATTCATCATTGATTACGAACATCATTTCCTCCATTTTTAGGTTCCATGACTAGAGAAATATTATAATTAAATTCAACTCTAGTCACGGCTTTTATTTAGTCGCCTAGCAAAGAGCGACCAATTGAAAACTCATCTATAAACGGCTTAGATCAATCGATAATCAGATTGACATAACCTCTTTCTCTTTATCGATAATTATATCATCGATCTGTTTTACAAAATCATCTGTAAGTTTCTGGATATCGGTCTGACCCCGTTTATTCTCATCTTCGGTGATATCTTTATCCTTTTCTAGTGATTTAAGCATTTCAATCGCATCACGACGATTGGAACGAAGTGATATTTTCCCGGTTTCACCGATTTTTTTAACGACCTTGACCAGCTCTTTACGACGTTCCTCGGTTGGCCGGGGGATCGCTAAGCGAATCTGTTTACCGTCATTGGTAGGATTAATCCCTAAATCAGATTTATTGATAGCCTTTTCAATCAGCGGAATCACAGAATTATCCCAGGGCTGAATTGAAATCAGTCGACTTTCAGGAATTGCCAGAGAAGCCACTTGATTCAACGGGGTCAGGGTACCGAAATAGTCAATTTTAATACCATCAAGAAGGGTAAGAGAGGCGCGTCCAGTTCTGACCCGGCCCAACTCACGCGTTAGCGCTTCGATCGCTTTCTGCATGCCGCCTTCACACTCGTCCAGGACTTCTGTAACCATCTCCTGACTCATTTCAGACTCCTTTAATAATATTTAATTACTGACCCGGGTACCGATATCTTCACCACAGACCACCCGCCGTATATTTCCCGGTCGAGTCAGGTCAAAAACTTGAATCGGCAGGTTATTCTCCATACAAACCGATACGGCCGCAGCATCCATAACCTTCAATCCCCGCTGCAGAACATCGAGATAAGTAAGCTGTTCAAAGCGTCTGGCATTGGGGTTTACAACCGGATCGCAGTCATATATACCGTCGACTTTGGTCGCCTTGAGAATTATTTCAGCCTGAATTTCCATAGCCCGCAAAGCGGCTGCCGTATCTGTGGAGAAAAACGGATTTCCGGTTCCGGCAACAAAAATTACAATCCGGCCTTTCTCAAGATGACGTACTGCCCGCCGCCGGATATAAGGTTCTGCAACCTCATGCATGGAGATGGCACTCAACACCCGCACTTTGACCCCGAAACGCTCAATCGCATCCTGTAAGGCCAAACCGTTGATAACCGTTGCCAGCATTCCCATATAATCAGCAGTCGAACGATCCATACCTTTAGCTGAAGCCGTTATCCCCCGAAAGATATTGCCGCCGCCGATAACCACAGCGGTTTGCAGACCGAGTTCGTGGATTTCGACAACCTCTTTAG
Source organism: bacterium (assembly GCA_029932385.1). Lineage (GTDB taxonomy): Bacteria > Desulfobacterota > Anaeroferrophillalia > Anaeroferrophillales > Tharpellaceae > Tharpella. The sequence goes on from JAOZQE010000023.1 coordinate 17,551, forward strand.
CAAAACCCGCAATCGCATCCGGTTCGATGCCGTACTTCCCCGCTCCCATCAGAGCTTCACCAGAAAGTTTCAGCAGGACCCGACTAAAGGCCAGATCAGAACTCTTAACGATTTTATCAGCCGGTTTTGACAAATTTAAGATCACTTTCCTGTAACAACAGGGTTACATACTAAATTAAAGATGCGGATAACATTCAACTTTAGCCGGTCTCCGGGAAAGAATAAACCCTTCACCTTAAGGAAACCGGCTAAAAATTATTTGCCGAGCTGCTCCGCAACCTCCTGGGCCAGATCACAACTTCTCTTCTCCAGCCCTTCACCCATAACATAGCGGGCATAACGGCGAATACTCAGGTTTTCACCTGTTTTAGAAATCATCTGTTTGATAAAATCATCAATTGAGATATCTGTATCCTTGACAAAAGCCTGCTCCATGAGACAGTTCTCTTTGAAGAATTTTTCAATCTTACCATCGATAATCTTCTCAACAATCTTCTCCGGCTTTCCGGAATCTAATGCCTGAGTACGAAAGATACCACGCTCGGTATCAACCACATCGGCCGGCATATCTTCACGCCGCAATGCAACCGGGGCCGCAGCCGCGATATGCATGGCAATATCGTTGACGAAATCTACGAAGGCATCGGTTCGCGCAACAAAATCAGTCTCGCAGTTAACTTCAACCATAACTCCGATCCTGCCGCCAGCATGAATATATGAGGCAACCAGACCTTCAGAAGTAACCCGACCACCCTTTTTCGAGGCTGAAGCCAGACCTTTTTCACGCAAAAAAACCAACGCCTCTTCAACGTTACCATCCTTCTCTTTCAACGCACTTTTACAATCCATAATTCCGGCTCCGGTCTTCTCTCTTAAATCCTTGACCATAGCCGCCGTAATTTGAGCCATTATATTATCTCCATCTCGCAATCTTCTTACGAATACATCTTGACCGGTTACTTAGCAGTCATTGCTTAAAAGTAACTGCAAGCGAAAGTTCTAAATTCCAGCTACCCGTAAGAGATCCAAATTAAATTTAAGCCTCTTCAGTTTTAACTTCTGCAGTCTTAACTTCTTCAGTCTTAACTTCTTCAACAGTTTCAACCTCTTCAGTTTTGGCCTCTGGCTCTTCACCGACTCTTTCAACAATCGGCATTTTGCCCTCATCAACCACAACTTCAACTTCCTCATCATCTTTACTCTGCATCCGCTCTGCGCGCAGATTTTTGCCCTCAATACAGGCTTCAGAGATACTTTTACAGAAGAGTTTGATCGCCCGGATAGCGTCATCATTACCCGGCACAACATAATCGATGAAATCGGGGTCACAGTTTGAATCAACAATCGCAACTACCGGGATACCAAGTTTATTGGCCTCAGCCACCGCAATTGATTCCCGCCGCGTATCAATAACGAAGATACAGGCCGGGGGTTTCTTCATGGTCTTGACCCCGCCCAGGTTCTTCTCAAGTTTCTCACGCTTCTTTTCAAGCTTTAAAACCTCTTTTTTCGGTAGCAATTCGTAGGTTCCGTCCGCCTTCATGCTCTCAAGTTTGTGCAAGCGGTTGATACTCTTTTTAATGGTATCAAAGTTGGTCATCATGCCGCCGAGCCAACGACTGTTTACCCAGTGCATTCCGGCATTTTCAGCAGCTTCTTTAATACTTTCCTGCGCCTGTCTTTTAGTCCCGACAAAAAGGATTTCACCGCCATCTGCGACCGTATCGACAATCTTCTTGTAAGCTATTCGATAAAGTTTTACAGTTTTCTGCAGATCGATGATGTAGATGCCGTTACGAGCCCCGAAAATATATTTCTTCATTTTGGGGTTCCAGCGCTTGGTCTGGTGTCCGAAATGAACCCCTGATTCCAGCAGCTGGCGCATTGTTACCATAGCCATGTTTGTTACTCCTTCATAAAAGATGTTGGTTTAACCTCCGCTATCTTCACACAGACACCAACCGGACTACCCGGCACCATGACATCTGCAGCCTGGTTCACATTGCTGTTTAACCAAGACAAGAAAGCGTGCGTTTTTGAACGCGGCCTAGTTAGCACAAATGATCTTAAGTTGCAAGGTTAAAAGAGAGAATTCCCCGGGCTGCAGCGACATCACCGGCAATCAGCACTTGCAACTCCTCAATTCCGGAGCAGCTCTTTTCCGAACGCAACCGTTTAACGAAGATAATTTTCAGCTCCTTATCGTAGATATCTTCATCGAAATCAAGGATATGGACTTCAACCGTCAGGCCGGTATCAGCAAAGGTCGGATTCCGGCCGATATTCATAACTCCCATAAAACGCTGGTCACGATGTTCAACCCAGACCGCATAAACTCCCTCTTTTGGGTAGAGTTCGACCTCGGAAACCAGGTTAGCTGTAGGAAAACCGATGCCCCGGCCCCGGCCTTTACCGTGTACGACCTGACCGCTGATCGCACATTCACGACCGAGAAAACGGGAGGCTCGTTCAATCTCTCCCTGCATAATAGCTTCACGGACTTTTGTGCTGCTGACCAGCTCGCCGTCAAGTTGAAACTGCGGTGCTATTTCAACAGTAAAACCGTATTTTTTACCAAGCTCGCATAATTTGGCCACCGTTCCCTCTCGATTACGACCGAAAGTATAGTTGTTACCGACAACAACGACGGCGGCACCTAAATGCCGGGCCAGAACCTGACCGGCAAAATCTTCGGCAGTAAGATCAGCAAATTGATGATCGAAAGGCGCAATAATCAGATTATCGATATGGCTGGATGCAATCAGATCAACCTTTCTTGTGAAAGCGGTAATCAGAAAGATACGCCGGGAAGGAAACAGCAGCTTCAGAGGATGAGGATGGAAAGTCAGAACAGCACTCTCCAATCCCGATTCAGCAGCCCGCCGACAGGCCAGGGCAAAAAGAGAACGGTGCCCTAAATGGACACCGTCAAAATTGCCAATCGCCACCACCTGGCTCTGCGGCGGAAAAGATTGATCGCGGTAATTATTATATATCTGCACGAAATATCTTACTTGAAATGACGCAGGAACTCACCATCACGATCCATAACCACAGTTGTCTTCTGCCCCAGCGACTTACTGTAAGCCTGCAGAGAGCGGTAGAAACTGTAAAAATCAGAATCCTGGCCATAGGCATCCGCAGCAATTTTAATCGCAGCCTGTTCCCCTTCACCCTTTATCTTTTCAGACTCTTTATAAGCTTCGGAGATAATAATAGTACGTTCCCTATCGGCCCGGGAGCGGATTTTCATAGCTTTCTCCTCACCTTCCGACCGATATCGTTTAGCCTGACGCTGGCGTTCGGCCTGCATCCTGGTAAAAACATGTTTTTCATTTTCCCGGGGCAGATCCGCCGCTTTAATCCGGACATCAAGTACTTCAATACCGTATGCGGCGGCGCCTTCGTTGCTCTGGATAGTTACGAGATGCATAATCTCTTCCCGAACTTTGGAAACGATATCAATCAGAGTCTCTTTACCTAACTCAACCCGAAGCTTTGAGTAGATGATGTCATCAAGCCGGGACTGGGCTCCGACTTCGGTTCGTACTGACTGGAAAAATTTAAGCGGATCAACAATTTTCCATTTTGAATAATTATCAATAACCAGGTTTTTCTTGTCACTGGTAATAATTTCAGCCGGAGCCGCATCATAATGTAAAAGGCGACGGTCGAAAAAGGTTACCTGCTGAAGGAAAGGAAGTTTCATCTGCAACCCCGGATCCTTAACAACTTTCACCGGTTTACCGAGCTGTAAAACCAAGGCCTGCTGTGTCTGATCAACGATAAAAAGACCGTTATAGATAAAAACTGCAATAACGACTAAAACAATCAACCCTAATTTAGCTATTTTCATTATTTAACCCTCCCGACCTGAGATTGCGACCCGGTCAAGGCCGGTTGTGGCGTATTCTGCGAGTTGGCTGACAGTGGCAGCAACGGCAATAATGAGCGACTCACCTTAGGATCAATAATGATTTTATCGATATCTCCGAGTACCCCTTCCATCATCTCCAGCTTCATCCGAGTCCGGGTAATTTCAGGAGCTACTTTGTAGGCTTTCAGGTTGGCGAGAAAACGGTTTGCTTCACCGGTTGCCTGGTTGACCAGTTCCGCTTTGTAAGCTTGAGCCTGATTGGTCATCTGCGCGGCTTTACCGTGCGCTTTAGGCAGAATCTCATTACTGTAACCTTCAGCTTCATTAATCATCCGGATTTTATTCTCTTTTGCACTGGCAACATCTTGAAATGACTGAATAACCTGTTTCGGCGGATGAACGTCTTGAAGCTGAATGGCAACGATCGTCACTCCGGATTTGTAACTGTTAAGGATTTCCTGCAGCCGCTTCTCACAATCCTGCTGCACCTTGTTTTTACCGGTGGTCAACACCGTATCGATATCATTCTTACCGATTATCTCACGCATTGCCGCCTCGGTGGCCACGCGCACAGTTTCGGTTTGATTGTTGATATTGAAGAGGTAGGCAATCGGATCATCAATACGATATTGGACGATAAACTGAGCATTAACGATATTTTCATCCCCGGTCAGCATCATCGATTCACGCGGAACCAGCTGGTAACGCGCCGGCGATCCGGAAGATACCGTGCGAAAGCCGATCTCCAAACGTTTTACCTGGGTAACCTTGGGCTTTAAAACTGTTTCTATGGGCTTCGGCAAATGCCAGTGGGGGCCTGATTTAGTCGTATAGATGGCCGCGCCGAAACGTTTTACCACCCCGAGTTCATCCGGGGCCACGATATAAAATCCAGTTGCCAACCAACCAACGAGAAGGATTACGATCAACAGCAAAGGTCCTCCCGGAGGTCCGTTAGCCATACCTTTTTCAGCCCGGTTGAAGACTTTTTTAATAATATCTTCAATGTCAGCCGGCTGTTTCTTGTTGCCTTCGTCTCCGTTATATTCCCAGGGCATCTTTTCTCCTTAAAATTACAAATAAAAAATAGATAACAACTGTGGCGTAATTAAATAACTAAATTCAATAAGTCAACCTGTTTTCCACTGTTCAATAAAAAAAACTACTGTCCCAACGGCATTATGTCACATCCTGACGGCGGAGTAAAACTGAATTCCACTCCCGGCAGAGCCGAATGGGAAGTGTTTTCCCAAGTGTAGGTAATGACAATCTTATTGGCAAACAGATCCTCCATCCGGGTCTCTTGCAAAGTATAATCCGCGGTGGAAAAGATCATTGCCATGCTTTGAAAAGGTGGTGCTTTATCATTAGACAACGGGGTTAGCGCCACCGTAATCAGATCATTACTACGGCGCAGTTCAAGACGAAAGCCTTTTTGCTTAAGCTGCAGTTTTGCCATCAGGTTGACCAGAACCCGGGCCTCTCTTATGTCATCGATTTTGCCGACCATAACCTGATTAAGATCAGGAGTGTAGTACCAGATGGTTTTACCGTCGGAAACCAGAATCTGCTTCTCCGGACTCTGAAACTCCCAGCGCATCTTATCCGGCCCCTTAATCCAGATCCGGCCCCGGCTCAAAGTCGTCTCATTGCTGTCGGCATAGATAGTCTTCTGGGTAAAACGACCGGAAAAAGCCTGTTTACGGCTATATCTCTGCCGGATACGGCCAAGGATTTTCTCCTGCTCACTCTTTTTTAAGGTCTGACTTTTTTGAGGTGTTGATTTTTCCTCGACCGTTGAAGATACCTCTGGCAAAGAAGCAGCCATAACCGGAGATGTGGTAAAAAGTAACAGAGCCAGTAATATAAGTAAAAATCGGCGGCAGAAGTTTTCTAAAGAGATATTCATCAATAAATTCCGATGTCATGTAAGAAGTTTAGGTTTAATCACAGTATATTTGTATCTCAACCCTGCAGTTTAAAAACTCTTTCACAATTTTGACTTGTGGCTGCGGCAAGCGTTTCCGGGTCGAGATTGCGTAAAGATGCAATTTCCCGGGCAACATACTGAACATGAGCCGGTTCATTACGTTTACCACGATATGGAACCGGTGTCAAAAAAGGAGCGTCAGTTTCTATCAGCAGATCATCAAGGCTGAGTTTCCGAGCAACCTCCTGCTGCATATGGCTGCGGGGAAAAGTAACGGTTCCGGGAATAGAGATGGCAAAACCTAAATCAACGAAACGCCTGGCCCAGGTATAATCGGCGGAAAAGCAATGAATAACCCCACCGTGAAGATACCCTTTTTCGGCACAGATAATATCGTAAACCTCTTGATGAGCCTCACGATCATGGATAATTACCGGCAACTCCAGTTCGCCGGCGAGATTAAGCTGGCGAGCAAACTCCCGCCGCTGTACCGGTCGGGGTGAGTGATCACGATAAAAATCCAGACCAATCTCACCATAAGCTGCAACCCGGCTATCTCCAGCCAGAATTCGCAAACGATCATACGCAGCATCACTTCCGCTCTGCGTGTTGTGAGGATGGATACCGACCGCGGCGAAAACCGCCGGATATTGATGCGCAAGTTCTAAAGCCCTGATTGAATCCGCCAGATCTGTACCTACGACCACCATCTTCTCAACTCCGGCAGCTTGAGCCCGGGTTACCGTGCCCGCGACATCTTCGTTGAAATCACTTAAATTTAAGTGACAATGTGAATCAATTAATCGCATAATTTTTAACTATTATCAATACTTAAAGTGCTTGTTTAGAATAAACTTTTAACTATCTTAATATAAATAACTAATATATATTATACAACCATATATAACAGTCTATATTAGCGCTCTTTAAAACTTTCGAATTCCTTAACAAACACGGCTAGGGCTGCGGCCGTAAGCTGACAGAGTTTCTCGCCTTTCTCCCGAGAGGCAAAGGCCGGGTCACCCCAGACACCACCAGGCCAGTACGAACGTTTATTACGAACCAGAACATATTCAGGAAAATCGGGAAATTCCCGTTCGGAAGAACCTTTGACAAGTTCAGGAAAAAGATACTGAATCCTGGAAGTCTCAACTTCACCGGCATGAGAATCACCTTCAACCTCGATTACCCCGCTCCCGGCCCGATAGCAGAAATCGTATTCATTGATGACCGCCAGACGGATATCGGAGAATTCTTTCAGCATCTCCTCACCTACTTCGACTAGAGCCCCGATATGAGTTTTCCCGGCGTGACCTGAAATAAGAATAAAATTTCGCAGGCCCTGACCGTAAAACCCTCTGACTAAATCCCGCACCAGCGCCCGGAACGTATCCGAAGAGAGCGTCACGGTGCCCGGATGCTCTGAAGTACTGCGACAAATGCCATAATGAACCGGCGGCGCGACAAAGGTTTTATGAAGTGCCGCTGCGGCCGTGACCGTTGCGTAAACCTGCATGGTATCAGTATCAAGCGGCAGATGCCGGCCATGCTCCTCGGTTGAGCCAAAGGGCAGAAAAATAGTTTGACTCTCTTTCAAAGCGGCAACAAATTCAGGCATTGTCATATCAGTTATCAGCAATTTAAGCCTCGTAAGATTAAACAATCATTAGCAAGTCATCTCTACAAAACGAACCTTTAAGAATAACACAAACACCATGCTCTTGTCACTATCATATTGTTTCGATTCAGATCAAAAAACCTGGGGCTGCCATTCTTTACTTGCCATCTCAAACCGACTGCTGTTAGACTGAAACCTGCTTCATAATGGCTAAATTACGATATTCATTATTGAGATTAAATCTTTAGTGACTTTACTCTCTACAGGAGTTGCTTGTGCTTCTTGAAATTTTAGGCCGGGGACTAAAGAGCGGACTCCAGACAACCCGAACCCT
>JAOZQE010000092.1 GCA_029932385.1 bacterium
TTTATAAAATGGCTGGAAAAGAGATTAAATTTGATCAGGAAGCGCGTCAGGCGATCCTGAACGGGATCAATGTTTTGGCAGATGCTGTCAAAGTTACTTTAGGACCTAAAGGTCGCAACGTAGTTATTGACAAATCTTTTGGTTCACCGACGATCACCAAAGACGGTGTCTCGGTTGCCAAAGAGATCGAACTTGAAGATAAGTGTGAGAATATCGGCGCCCAGCTGGTTAAGGAAGTTGCCAGCAAAACCAGTGATGTTGCCGGTGACGGTACCACCACGGCGACTGTTTTAGCTCAGGCGATCTATCGTGAAGGTTCCAAGATGGTTGCCGCTGGCGCCAATCCGATGGAATTGAAACGCGGTATTGATCTCTCCACTGCTAAATTGGTTGCGGCGCTTGAAGGACTTTCAAAACCGACTGCCACCCACCGTGATATCGCTCAGGTTGGAATCATTTCCGCCAATGGCGATGCAACTATCGGTAACATCATTGCTGAAGCAATGGATAAGGTTGGTAAAGAGGGCGTTATTACGGTTGAAGAAGCCAAATCAATGGATACCTCTCTCGACGTGGTTGAAGGTATGCAGTTTGACCGTGGTTATCTCTCCCCTTATTTCGCGACCGATATGGAGAAAATGACTGCTGATCTTGAAAATCCTTACGTTTTGATTCACGACAAAAAAATCAGCAACATGAAAGACCTGCTGCCTATCTTGGAGCAGATTGCCAAAACCAGCCGTCCTTTTCTTCTGATTGCTGAAGATATTGACGGTGAAGCTCTGGCAACCCTGGTAGTTAACAAATTGCGCGGTACTCTGAACTGTGTTGCCGTAAAAGCTCCCGGTTTCGGCGATCGTCGTAAAGCGATGCTTGAAGATATCGCGATTCTGACCGGCGGTCAGGTTATTTCTGAAGAGATCGGCTTGAAACTTGAGTCAGCTTCCCTGGAAGATCTGGGTCAGGCCAAACGGATTAACATCGACAAAGATAACACCACGATTGTTGATGGTAACGGCGCTCAGGATATGATTCAGGGCCGCGTAAAACAGATCCGGGCTCAGGTTGATGAGACCAGTTCCGATTATGATAAAGAGAAACTTCAGGAGCGTCTGGCTAAATTGATCGGCGGGGTCGCCGTGATTAATGTTGGCGCTGCAACTGAGACTGAAATGAAAGAGAAGAAAGACCGGGTGGAAGATGCTTTGAACGCGACTCGGGCAGCTGTTGAAGAGGGCATTGTCCCTGGCGGCGGCGTTGCTCTGCTGCGTGTCAGCTCAAGTCTGGATGATCTCACCGATCTTACCCATGACGAAAAAATGGGCGTCAATATTGTCCGTCGTGCCATCGAAGAGCCTTTGCGTCAGATCGTTAACAACGCCGGCCAGGAAGGTTCGGTTGTGGTTGAACGTCTCAAGAAAGAGAAAGGCGCCTTTGGTTTCAATGCTGCAACCGGCGAATATGTCGATCTGGTTGAAGCTGGAATTATTGATCCGACCAAGGTTACCCGGACAGCTCTGCAGAATGCCTGCAGTATTGCCGGCTTGATGATCACCACGGAAGCTATTATCGTTGATAAACCGGAACCGGCTGGTGCCGGTGGCGGTATGCCGGCAGGTATGCCTGGTGGTATGGGCGGCATGGGTGGTATGGGCGGAATGATGTAAGCTGATTAACATCTGCTTGTAAAGTTCGCTATCACCTTGATTGTGATGCACCAAACCCCGCTGACAGAGAAAGACTCTGTCAGCGGGGTTTTTTTGGTTTATGATTTCTGGTGGTGGATGTTGTTGGGTAGTTGAACGGTCAGTCTTAATATCGTCTCGCTTTTTTCTTGAAAAATTGCTATGATGATAGCTTAGTTGTTCAATCAGGAATTAAGAAAATCAATTTCAATTATTGGAGGGGAATAAAAAAATGATGAGAGCACATAAATATTTTTTGATGATAATTGTAATCTTATTTGCACTCAGTATCGGTGCCAGTTCTAACGCGGGACTGAAGTTCTGGGAAAAAGAGAAGACCGAGACTGAAAAACAACAAGAACTTAAGCAGAAAAAAATTGACGTCAAAGCGGAAAAAGCCGAAGTTTTACAAATGACAAAGGAGACCTTGAATCGTCTATACAAATTACAGCCGGCAGCGAGAAAGGCGATTGCCAACTCTGCAGGTTATGCCGTTTTCAGTAATTTTGGCATGAAATTATTTACTGTCGGCAGCGGGATCGGTGAAGGTATTGCTTTCAATAATGCCAAGAAAAGCATTACTTATATGAAGATGGTCGAACTCCAGGCCGGTCTTGGCTTTGGGATAAAAAAATTCCGGCTGATCTGGGTATTTGAAAAACAATCAAACTTAAATGACTTTATTAACTCGGGGTGGGAATTTAGCGGGCAAGCCTCAGCTGCCGCTACAACGGGCGGTCAAGGCGCTTATATTACCGGCGCAATGTCAGTATCCCCCGGGGTTTGGCTGTATCAGTTGCTCGACGATGGTCTGGCAGCAGAATTTACCGGTAAAGGCACCAAATATTACAAAGATGACGATCTTAATTGATCTTTTTAAGACAAGCTGTCCCGACAAGCCTGAACTAGACCGAGGGATGATGTGAGGAATCTTTGAGTTTCTCACATCCTCCTCCTCGATCACCCTTTACCCCTTCTTAAGTTACCATTCCTTTTCTTCTTGTGTTTCGTGATTATTTCTAAAACTGTTATATCGAACCCGGATCAGATTCAGGGTGGGCTTTTGCCGGAGTGCTTGGATGGGGGTTATTTGACTTTAAGGAGTTGCTAAAATAAGTTGTTTAAGGTATATCCGAAGTCGGTTTGAGCATGCTTGCACAGCATTTTACATATCTATTTAATTGTTGTTTAGTGTCGAGATAAGATGACAAAAAAAGAAGAAACCAAAGCTTCATTCTCCCGCCTGCAAAACTTTTTCAGAGTTGTTCCCTGGCTGATATTGGTGTTTACATTGTTAATTTCCGGCCTGACTCTTTTCCAGTCTATGCAGGCCAAGGAGAGTCTTTTTCGTGCTTGGGTAACCGAGCTGTCATATAAAAAACGGATTGAGTTTAAACGGCTGGTTGAACCGGTTGTAACCAATCTTAAAATCGCCCGGGACTGGGGCCGGGAAAATGGCTTCGAGATTGATAAAACGGAGCAGATTAATCGTCAATTTACGCCAATCTTAAAAAATATTCCCCAGATTCACGCGCTGATTATTGCGAACAGTCTGGGGCAGAGTTACTTTTTGCGTTATCAGAATGGAAGCTGGCAGAGTCGCTGGAATGATCCTCAGGCGCGGCCGGGAAAAGCTTTGTTTTTCAATTGGCAGGAGGGAGAATCGGCAGATGAAGGCCGGTTTATGGCTAATGATTATGATGTCCGGCAGCGGCCCTGGTTTAAGGGAGCGCTAAATCTCAACGATGAAGAGGAGCTTTTCTGGACAACTCCGTATAGTTTCTTTTTTGACGGTCAGATCGGGATTACGGCCGCCCTGTCCTGGGCCAGTCGGAATGCAGCTGAGGCCGGCCATAAGAATGGCAGCTCCCGGGTTACGGCCGCAGTCGAAACTTATGTTGTCGCATTTGATGTCAAGCTCTGTGATCTGTTAGGCTGGCTGGCCGACCTTGAGCTGGGGCCGGATGGCCGGGCTTTTATGGTTTCCGACAGTGGTAAGATTTTAGGTAATTCAGAGAGAGACGGCCGGCAGTCGGATAATTCTGTATCGGTTGTTGAAAACCGGATTGAGGAAAAATTTGCTCCGGCATTTGCGAAGTGGCAGCGTTCACCTGAACATGAAGATCAGATCTTTTCATTCCGGGCCGCCGGTAAACCCTGGTGGGCCGGATTTGCGGCTCTGGAGGTGGGTGATCGTCATTTGTGGTTGGTTGTAGTTGTCCCGGAAAAGGATATTCTGCAGATTGCGGATTACCCGGTCACCTATTTTCTCCTGCCAATACTGGTTTTCGGGATTGGTATAGTTCTGTTTTTCTTGTCATTCTTCTTTGTTCGGCGCCATTTGCATTCACTTGAAGAGCTGCGGCGTGAAAATCACCGTCTGATTGAAGATGAGTTGCAGCGGGAGGCGGTGTTAGATGATCCGACGCAGAGGATTTATGAGCTTATCCGGGCGGGTGAGAGTGAACGCTTGGAATTTAAGTCGACGGTGCGCTGGAACCTGCACCAGAACCGGACCGGCAAGGAGATCGAAATCGCTTGGCTTAAGGGGATTGTCGGTTTTCTCAATACTACGGGCGGAGTGCTGTTGATCGGGGTTGAAGATGACGGTAAGATTGCGGGGCTTGAACGTGATAACTTTGTCAATGATGATAAGTGCCTGCGCCATATCGATAGTCTGATAAGTGTTCATATCGGTTTGGAGTTTTCCCGTTTTATTCATTTTGCGATTATTGAAATGGAGAGTAATAAGATTGTCGAGATCCGCTGTCAGGTCTCCGATATTCCCGCGTTTCTCAAGAAAGGCGAAACCGAGGAGTTTTTTATTCGCACCGGTCCGGCCAGTCGTAAACTGAAGCCGAGCCAGATGATAAAATATCTTGCCAGCCGTAAATCAACGGTTGCGGACAAGGGAAATGGTTCTTTAATTGACGAATAATAATTAAACACAGTGAGGTTAGTTATGGTAAATAGATGTCAGTGGTTGTTGTCTGTGGTTATGGTGATTTTTTGTTTGAGTGCCTGTTCAACAACCAAGGTTACGGATGTCTGGCAGGATAAGAATTACTCCGGAGGCTCGTTTAAGAACCTCCTGGTGATCAGCCAGTTTCTCGATGAAGAGGTCTGCCGGATGAGTGAGTTAGAGCTGGTTCGTGATCTGAAACGGCGTGGAGTCGCAGCAACCGCGGCCTATTCCATCCTCTCTGCCGGAGGGCGCTCTTCAGTCGATGCCATAGATGGCGCGATTGCGCAACACTCCTTTGACGGGGTGCTGATTTCCAAGGTCGGGAACCAGATGGAGGAGAGTAGTATTGACTCACGCAATGCCTGCATGAATCGCTGGGACAGTGATTATCGTCAGAACCAGAGATATGCTCTTTCTCCCTGCCAGGTTGGTACCGGTACCACGACGACCTCGATTTTCACTTTGGAGACGAAACTGTACAGTGTCAAAGAGCGGGGTTTAGTGATGACGTTAGCCACAAAAACTACTGCTGTGCGGCCGGCCTATGAATTAATCAAAGGGTTTGGTAAAGTAGTGGTTAACCGTTTGCATAGTTCCGGTATGCTGGCCAAAAGTCAAGCCGGGAAATAGTCATGCAGGTTTCAAATCATTGAAAAAACCGGCTAGAATTCGATTCAAAGAGATTCCCGGACGCACACTCAGTCAATATCTGCTGTTGGCACTGTTGCCTATGGTTGTGATTGGCGGATATTCAGCTGTCCTGATCCTCTCCCTTCTGATTTTAAGTTTTCTGATTTACTCACTGATGTGTGTCACCATCGAAAATAATTTATAGAGGAAGATATGTTTGAGCGTTATTTTAAGTTGTCCGAACATGGTTCAACCCTGAATCGTGAGCTCTTAGGCGGCATGACAACTTATTTGAGTATGGTCTATATCGTGTTTGTCCAGCCGGCAGTACTTTCGGCGGCAGGGATGGATTTTAGTGCCGTATTGATGGCGACCTGTATCGGTTCCGCCTTCGCCTGTATTCTGATGGGGCTCCTGGCGAATTATCCGATTGCCCTGGCCCCGGCGATGGGTCATAATTTCTATTTTGTCTACGCCGTAGTTTTAGGAATGGGGGTCAGCTGGCAGCAGGCGCTGGCGGCGGTGTTTATTGCCGGTATTATCTTTTTTATCATCTCTTTAACCTCAATCCGGCACCAGATTATCAATGCCATTCCGAAATCATTAGGTAATGCTATCGGCTGCGGCATCGGTCTTTTGATCTCGTTGGTGGGCTTTGAGTGGGGCGGGATTATTGTCAGTAAGCCGGGTACCTATGTCGGCTTGGGCGATCTCGGCAGTCCGCCGGTTTTGGTGACTCTGGCGGGATTGACTCTGACCGCAATTTTTTATGTCCGCAAAATTGCCGGGGCAACTATGTTGGGAATTATAGCCACCACCATTATCGCATTGACATGTGGAATGGTTAATTTCCATGGGTTCTTTTCGGCTCCGCCGAGTCTGGCACCGACATTCTGTCATTTTGATTTCAGCGGTTTTATGAGTCTCGAGATGGTTGTCGTTATCGCGACGTTTCTCTTTCTCGATGTTTTTGACACCATGGGAACCTTGATCGGCGTGGCCCCGGCGGCGGGACTGGTTAAAAACGGCAAGTTTGAAATCAAGCGTAATGCCTTGCTTGCCGATGCTGGCGGAACCGTTGTCGGGGCTATGCTTGGTACCTCGACGATTACCAGTTATGTCGAAAGTTCAACCGGCATTCAGGCCGGCGCCCGAACCGGCCTGGCCGCACTTGTGACCGGTGGCCTGTTTCTGCTGACCCCTTTCTTTTATCCTTTGATTCAGTTGATCGGCGGCGGCATCAAGGTTTCTGATACCTTGACCCTCTATCCGATCACCGCACCGGCCCTGATTATCATCGGCGTGATGATGATGCGGGGGGCAAAAGATATAGACTGGCAGGCACCGGCGGAGGCCATCCCCGCCTTTCTTACGATTATTGTTATGCAGTTAAGTGTCAGTATCACTGATGGTATCGCCTTCGGTTTTATTTCGTACTCAATTTTATCGTTGTTTAATGGTAAATTTCGCAGCACCGGCCCGGCAATTCACATCTGTGCTCTGGTGTTGTTATTGAGATATATATTTTTTGTCTGAGCAAAAATTCGGAAGTTCGGTAGCCGAATGCTGTTGGAGGAGAATAGACCATGTTGGAAGTAAAACCTTTAAGTGATTATCTAATCAGTAAAGAGCCTTTCTATCTGCCGGTTGCGGATGAAATTGAGCTCTATCAGGCGGCCTGCAGTGAACGACTGCCTTTAATGTTGAAAGGGCCGACCGGCTGCGGCAAGACCCGGTTTGTCGAGTATATGGCCTGGCGGCTTAAGCGGCCATTGATTACAATTTCCTGCCACGAAGATCTGTTCGCTGCCGATCTGGTCGGGCGTTATCTTCTGACCGGTGATGAAACCGTCTGGATGGACGGGCCTCTGACTCAGGCTGTGCGAGGCGGGGCGATATGTTATCTTGATGAGGTTGTGGAGGCGCGTAAGGATACGACCGTGGTTATCCATCCGCTGGCCGATGACCGGCGCCTGTTGCCGATTGATAAACGCGGTGAAGTGGTTAAGGCCCACCCCGATTTTCAGCTGGTGATTTCCTATAATCCCGGTTATCAGTCAGTTTTGAAAGATTTGAAACAGAGCACCAGGCAGCGTTTTGTCGCGCTCGAGTTTGATTATCCTGAAGCTGAAAGTGAAAGTGAAATTGTCGCTAAAGAGAGCCAGGTTGACTTGGTGCTGGCGACCCGCTTGGTGCATCTGGCCGGGAAAATCCGCCAGATCCGCGAGCAGGGTCTGGCCGAGGGGGCCGGAACCCGGCTTTTGATCTACGCCGGGCAACTTATTCGCTGCGGCATTACCCCGGCCCGGGCCTGTAAGATTGCGATCGCCCAACCTCTGACCGATGACCCCGGCCTGCTTCTGACTTTGGATGAGATAATTTCCGATATATTTCTTTAGGGTGTCTTGAAAAATTAGAATTTTTATTCTAGTGCAAGGCGGACGAAGATTTTAACCGCAGGAATACATATTGAGTATTTTGAGGATTAAAATTTGAGTTCAACGCAGCAATTGGGGAAAAAGGCAATTTTTCAAGGTACCCTTTAAAAAGGTGTTGCAACGCAGTCAAATTTCAAATTGATAAAGAATTCTGCAGCCAT
>JAOZQE010000024.1:0-19704 GCA_029932385.1 bacterium
CATGTCATGTTTGGTGGCTTGACCCATGAGCCGGCGGTTCTGCTGGCCGAAAAACTATTGGCAATGACCCCGCCCGGGTTGGATAAGGTTTTCTTTTCAGATTCAGGTTCGGTTGCCGTGGAAGTTGCACTCAAAATGGCGCTGCAGTACTGGTCTTCACTGGGTAAACCAGAGAAAAAACGGGTTCTGACTCTGCGTCAGGGCTATCATGGCGATACCTTCGGGGCGATGTCGGTTTGTGACCCGGAGAATGGAATGCATCATCTTTTCAGTGATATGGTGATGCCGCAGATATTTACCAAAGCTCCGCAAATCCCTTTTGCCGGGTGTTGGGATGAACGTGAATGTGATGAGCTTACTGAACTTATAAGGAATAATCATCATAAACTTGCCGCTGTTATTCTTGAGCCGATAGTTCAGGGAGCCGGGGGTATGCGTTTTTATCATCCTGGTTATTTGAAAAAAGCGCGGGCATTGTGTGATGAGTTTAATGTGTTGCTGCTGGCGGATGAAATTGCCACCGGTTTTGGTCGAACCGGGGAGCTTTTCGCCTGTAACCATGCCCGGATTACGCCGGATATTCTCTGTCTCGGTAAAGCCTTGACCGGAGGTTATATGAGTTTTGCCGCAACTCTATGTCGAGGTTTTATCAGTGAGGTGATTTCACAAAACAGCCCCGGAGTCTTGATGCACGGCCCGACTTTTATGGCCAATCCGTTGGCCTGTTCAGTCGCCCTGGCCAGTATCGAGTTGCTGGAGGAGTCCGATTGGCGTAATTCGGTGACAAAAATAGAGGGCTGGCTGCGGCGCTCTCTTGAGCCTTGTCGCAATCTCCCGGCGGTTAAGGATGTCCGGGTTTTAGGGGCAATCGGTGTGGTTGAGACCAGAGACCCGGTCGCGGTTGAGAGGGTGCAGAGGAGACTGGTTGAAAGGGGAGTCTGGCTGCGGCCATTTGCCAATCTCTGTTATACCATGCCGCCGTTTATTGCGACTAAGTTTGAAATTGACAGAATAAGTAGCGCGATCTATGCGGCTCTGAGCTAAAAAAAATTTGCTTCAGCCGGCTTCCCGGTCTTTCATAGTTGAAAAAACAGTTTTTGCCACATTCTTCCGGCGGAATTTTCGTTTAGAGACGGTTTTAGTTGATTTGGATGGGGTCTTTATAGTATATAGCCCCGGTTTTGCATTTGGAGGCCGACCCATTTAAGCTGAATTTGGGTGGTGGTCAGGATCAAAATGTTTATATGGTCATTCCTTTACAGTGTTTGATGATTTGAGCTAATGGAGATTTAAGCGATGAAAAAGAAAGAACTTGAATATTTCCGCCGGACCTTACTGGAAAAGAAAAAAGAGGTTGAAGAGCGGGTCGAGCAGTTAAAAAATGGTGATATTCATACCAACAAAGATGATCTCTACGATGATGTTGATGCTGCCAGTGTCGATACCGATCATAATTTACTTTTTCGTATTCGGGGTCGGGAAGCACACTTGATCAAAAAAATCGGTGAGGCGTTAGAGCAGATAGATGCCGGAACCTACGGTATCTGTGCCGAGTGTGGTGAGAAGATCAATATCGAGAGACTTAAAGCGCGGCCGGTGGCTCCTTTATGTATTGCCTGCAAAGAAGAGCAGGAGAAAATGGAAAAACGTACTGGTAAATAGTTGCTTTTATCGATAGGAAAGAAGAAGTATGGAAGCTGAATACAATCCCCATGTGATTGAGAAAAAATGGCAGGCCAAGTGGCTTGCAGAGAAGACCTTCGCCACCGGCCGGGGCGGTGAAAAATACTATCTTTTAGAGATGTTTCCATACCCTTCGGGCAAGATTCATATGGGTCATGTCCGGAACTACTCAATTGGTGACGTGGTGGCCCGTTATCAGCGTATGCTGGGACGTGACGTCCTGCATCCCATGGGCTGGGATGCTTTCGGGATGCCGGCCGAAAATGCGGCGATTGCTCATGATGTTCACCCGGCGATCTGGACCCGAAAAAATATAAATGAGATGCGAACCCAGTTGCAGAGTATGGGTTTCAGCTACGACTGGGATCGTGAACTGGCAACCTGTGACCCCGAATATTATCGCTGGGAGCAGCTCTTTTTTACGGAGATGCTTAAAAAAGGACTGGTTTACAAGAAGGAAGCCAAAGTTAACTGGTGCGAAGAGTGCCAGACGGTGCTTGCCAATGAGCAGGTTGAAAATGGTTGCTGCTGGCGTTGTGGTCAGGAGACCCGGGATAAGGATCTCAACCAGTGGTTCTTCAAGATAACCGCTTATGCCGAAGAGCTCCTTGCAGGCTGTAAGGAACTTGAAGGAGGGTGGCCGGAGCGGGTCATCACCATGCAGAAAAATTGGATCGGCAAGAGTGTCGGAGCCAATATCGATTTTCAGGTTGACGCTCTTGACGGAGTTAAAATTTCAGTCTTTACGACCCGGCAGGATACCCTGTTCGGGGCGACTTTTATGAGTCTGGCTCCGGATCATCCGCTGGCCGCTCAGCTGGCTGCCGGTACCGGTCAGGAAGAAAAGGTTGCAGCTTTCGTTGACAAGATGCGGCGGCAAGAGATCAGTGATCGTGATGTTGTCCAGCTGGAAAAAGAGGGAGTTTTTACCGGTCGCTATGCGGTTAATCCTGTGACCGGCCGGAAAATGCCGATCTATCTCGCCAATTTTGTTCTCTCCGGTTACGGTACCGGAGCAGTGATGGCAGTTCCGGCCCATGACCAGCGTGATTTTGAATTTGCCCGGATGTACGATTTACCGATTATTGTCGTTATTCAGCCGGATGGAGAAAAACTCGACCCTGAAACAATGGACGAGGCTTATACCGGAGTTGGTCGTTTGGTCAATTCGAGTGAGTTTGATGGTCTGGAAAATATTAACGCCTTAGAATCTATTGCGGCTCATTTGAGTGTGAACAAGATTGGAGATAAGGCGATTACCTATCGTTTACGGGATTGGGGGGTTTCACGCCAGCGTTACTGGGGGGCACCGATCCCGATAATCTACTGTGATAAATGTGGTATTGTGCCGGTGCCGGAGAAAGATTTGCCGGTACGCCTGCCCGAAGACATTGAACTGGGTAAGGCGGGTGGATCGCCCCTGGCCCAGCATGCGAGTTTTGTCAATACTACATGTCCTATCTGTTCGGCTTCCGCCCGCCGTGAGACCGATACCATGGATACTTTTGTCGAGTCATCCTGGTACTATATGCGTTATGCCTGCGCCGATTTTACTGATGGTCCTCTGGATAAGAATATAGTTGATCGCTGGCTTCCGGTTGATCACTATGTCGGCGGCATCGAACATGCAATCTTACATCTGCTCTACTCCCGTTTTTTTACCAGAGTATTACGTGACCTCGGTTATATCAATTTCTCCGAGCCCTTTACCCGGCTGTTGACTCAGGGAATGGTGATTAAAGACGGGGCAAAGATGTCAAAATCAAAAGGCAATGTGGTTGATCCTAATGCCTTGATAAAGAGATACGGAGCCGATACGGCTCGTATCTTCAGCCTCTTTGCCTCACCACCGGAACTTGATCTGGAGTGGAATGATCAGGGGGTTGAAGGTGGTTATCGTTTCTTGAACCGCCTCTGGCGCTATGTCTACGCTCTGCTTCCGGCCTTGAATGAGGTCGCAGCTTTTGCCGGTGCGGCAGCAGATGTACCGCCAAAGCATGCGGCGCTGCGCCGCAAAACGCATCAAACCATCACCCGGGTGCGGGCGGATGTTGAAGATCGGATGCATTTTAATACGGCGATCAGTGCCGTAATGGAATTGGTCAACGAACTGAAAAAATATGACCTTGAGACGGCCCGGAATGATAAACTGCTGGCATCACTTTTGCGCGAGGCGGTGGAAGTAGTGGTGTTGCTGCTGGCTCCGATTGTGCCGCATATTGCGGAAGAGATCTGGTTCGAGCTGGGTTATGAAGGCGGCGTGAGTTATGTCCCGGTACCTTGTGTCGATCCGGCGGCGCTGGTTGAAGATACGACTCTGGTTGTAGTGCAGATCAACGGCAAGGTCCGGGAACGTTTGCAGGTAGCTCGTGATATGGCTGATGATGAGGTGAAAAAACTTGCCTTAGCCAGTGCCAAAGTACAGAAATATATTGGTGATAAACCGTTGCGTAAGGTCATTGTGATACCTAATAAACTGGTTAATATTGTTGTCTGATATTGACTGAATATCACAAAAAAGTCTATTCACTGAGGGCTTAATTTTTTTATACAGAAAAGGGCGTGAAGGAAAACTTTTGAAAAAGTATTTTTCCATCCTGGTTTTATTGATATTGACTCTCTTGGTCTCCGCCTGCGGTTATCGTCTCCGGGGTACGCAGGAGTTAGCCGGAGGTTCGCGGACGGTTGCGGTTCTGCCTTTTGTCAATAAAACCGTTGAAACTAGAATTGAGGCCGATTTTTTCAATGCTCTGGTTGATGAATTCGCCCAGAGTAAAAATTTGAAAATAGTTCCGGCAGCTGAAGCTGATCTTCTGGTCACTGGCGTGATTAGCGCAGTTGACAACTACTCGATTTCATACTCATCTGATGATAAGACCTATGAATACAGGGTAGTAATGATTGTCAATGCCGAGATTAAAGAACGGGCTACAAATCATATCATCTGGCAGCGTTCATCTCTGCAGCAGGTTGAAGAATACAAGTCTACCGGTGAACCGCTCACTATCGACCGTCGTAAACAGCGGGCTTTGAAACGGATATGCAAGGTTCTGGCTGAGGATATTCATGACGGTATCTTCAGAGACTTTTAATTATTGATCTTCGAATTTTAGTAAAATAATAGACGTTATAAAAGATGCTTGATACTTTAGTGCAGTCACTGCGTGCGGCCGCGGCCGCAGAGGCCTCTTTCGGTTGCTGCCTGCTTTTTGGTGAAGAGCGTTATCCCTACGAATTTCTTAATCGAGGCCTTACCCGGCTGGTCGAACTTGACCACACCATTGAGACCTATGATGCCGCAAGTATCACCCTGTCGGAGTTTCTGGCTTCAGTTTCGGCCCCTTCCCTGTTTGCCCGTCGGAAAATTGTTCATCTGAAAAATTCTCACAACTATCAAAAAAAAGACCTTGAAAAATTACTGGAATGGCTTGAGGCCCAGATTGTTCTTGATCCTGAATCGGTTGTCGTAACCTATCTTTTCATGAGTGCTCCTGGTTTGGATGGACGATCCCGGCTCGTTTCCCGTCTTAAAAAAAATAAATTTAAGGTGGTCAAAAGTGGTAAGCTTAAACCGTATGAGGTTGAGGGCCGGCTTAAAAAACGGGTTCAGGCAGCCAATATAGCGATTGATGGTCAGGTTCTTAACGCCTTGGTACACCTTCATGAAGCCAACCTTACTCTGCTGGAGCAGGAGGTGGATAAGATGATGCTTTATGTCGGTCCTAAAGGCTGTATCGATCATAAAGTGGTCGATCTGCTCGGTATCGATGGCGGGGGTGGTAATGTCTTTACATTCGGAGATGCCCTGAGTGAAGGTCGTTTAGTCGATGCTCTGATAATTCTTGATATTCTTAAGCGGGCGCGGACGGAGTCAATTCTTATTATAGCAATGATTTCCCGGCAATTTCGACTTTTAAGCCGGGCTGGGTCGCCGGAAGTCAGCAGACTTTCTCTTACGGATATGGCCAAAGTGTTGAAAGTTCCTAATTTTGTTGTGAAAAAACTTGTTCGACAGGTTAAAGGGTGGTCTGCGCCTGGCTGCGCAGAAGTTTTAACTGTATTACATGATGCTGATATAGCTCTCAAAAGTTCACAGCTGCCGAAAGAGATTATTCTGGAAAGGGTGGTTCTGAAAATTGCCGCCTTACGGTGATCTGTTTTGAGTAAAATTCCTGAATCTGAAACCTGTTATGAGCTTCTCATTCGTTATGAAGTTCCCGACCATATAATTGAGCATAGTCAAAAGGTTGCCCTTGTCGCTCTTTATATGTGGGAGTCTCTGCGGGCTGAGAATCTCCATTTTGATTTCGGTCTGTTGTTGAGTGCGGCTCTACTGCATGATATAGCCAAAATGGAATCGATCAGAAACGGTCAGGATCATGCCGTGCTCGGGGCTGAATGGCTTGAGCTGGAAGGTTATCCGGAGGTTGCTGAAATTGTTTCGAATCATGTGATTCTTGAAACTGATTTGAAGGGGCCGATTGTGGCAAAAGAGATTATCTATTATGCCGATAAGCGGGTTCGTCACATTGAGATCGTTTCGGTCTTCGAGCGTCTTAAAGATTTGCGGATTCGTTATGGTGCTGATTCGGTCTCCATGGGCCGACTGGCAGAACTTGAAACTTTGACTTTGGCTGTAGAGGAAAAACTCTTTGCTCCGCTCAAGATTACGCCGGAAGCTATTTCTCAAAGCTCGATTAAGAAAAACTTATTGACTTATATGACACAAACCAATATATAGGCGCTTCAGCCCCGCGACCGACGGCTTTTTTTATGAAGCTAGGATTGTGTCCAATTGAGAATGAACCCCACGTAGGGATATAAATATTTAATATTATAGAGAAAGAAGGGATTTCGATGGAAATTAAGGTGATCGATAATGATGTTGAGAAGGCGATAAAAATACTCAAGAACAAGCTCAACAAGTCGGGTCTGTTCCGGGAATTGAAAAAAAGACGACACTTTGAAAAACCGAGTGTACGGAAAAAAAAGAAGCATGCTGAAGCCTTGAAACGCCAGGCGAAAAAGAGACGTTTCGGTATGCGTTAGATCGAACTAGACAGCTATTTTGCTGATAAAAACCCCTCTGCAGTTAAGCTGCAGAGGGGTTTTTTTTGTTTTTTCTCTCGGCTTGATTTCTGTCGGTGATGTCAGTAAAAAACAGCAATTATAATATTGATTTACATGATAAGTTTGAGGGATTTTAGGGTTCGTAATGGAGATATTTTTTCCGGGTATTGTGGCCGATAATCCAGTTACTATTCTGTGACCCTTGACAATTAACCTTTTTCTTATTATGTATATATGTGCATATTGAAATTGTTGTTAAGAGTTTGTAGCCTGCAAATGTGCCAAAGGAGGTTTGCTGATGTCCAGAGGTTGTTGGTTGGTTGGATTGGTTGTTTTTCTAGGTCTTTTCAGCGGGATTGGCAGTGGTATTCCGGTCTGGGCCGCAGTATCCTCTGTCGAAGTTGTTAAGGTAGAGTCTTCTACGGCTGATCACAGTCGTTTTAAGGATCTTGATCAGGAATTTGCTGCCGGGCCGGAAGTAACCAAGGCATGTCTCAAATGTCATAATACGGCGGCATCTCAGATTCACGACACAGTTCACTGGACCTGGGCCGGGCGTAAAGGTGATAAAAAAGGTGAGGGGAAAGCCAAGATTCTCAATAATTTCTGAATCTCACCCCAATCAAACTGGTGCAGGTGTACCAGCTGTCATGCGGGTTACGATTGGAAAGACAACCAATTTGATTTTTCTTCTTCAGAACGGATTGATTGTCTGGTTTGTCACGATACGACTGGAAAGTACCGGAAATTTCCTACGGACTGCGGTAATCCTGTTCTTTCAGAAAAAAAATTCGGGAAAAAGGTTTTTCCCGCAGTTAACCTGCGTGAGGTTGCGCTTAAGGTCGGAAAAACGAGCCGGACAAACTGTGGCCGTTGCCATTTCTACGGTGGCGGCGGTGACGGGGTCAAGCATGGCGACCTTGATTCCTCATTAATTAAAGCGACGAAAAAACTTGATGTCCACATGGATATGAAGGGCTTGAACTATTCCTGTACCACCTGCCACGTAACCAAAGCCCATAAAATCTCCGGCCGTTACTATTCTCGCCCGGCTCCGGGCCGGCATCAACTGGCACTCCCCGCCGATGATGGTGAACGGCTTGCCTGTGAATCGTGCCACAGCCGGAGACCGCATAAAAAAACCGACATATTAAATCACCACACCGATAGAGTGGCCTGTCAGAGTTGTCATATTCCTCGCTATGCCCGGGGTGGTATTTTTACCAAGATGTGGTGGGATTGGAGTACTGCCGGTAAACTTACTGAAGCGGGTAAGGCGATAGTAAAAAATGACAAGAGCGGTAATCTTATCTACCACACTAAAAAGGGTGATATGGGTTGGGCGGAAAACGTGGTGCCCGAATATTTCTGGTATAATGGCAGTATGAGTTACCTGCAGGAGGGCGATAGGATTCCAGCTCATGACGGACCTCTGGAGTTAAATTCCCTGCAGGGAAACTACGCTGATCCCGGGGCGCGGATTTTTCCTTTTAAGGTGATGCGTGGTAAACAGCCCTACGATCCGGTTGAGCGTATGCTGCTGGTGCCTTATCTTTTTGGTAAAAAAGGTACCGGGGCCTACTGGGCTGATGCTGACTGGGTGAAAGCCGCGGCTATAGGTATGCGGGAAGCTGGCTTGCCTTTCAGCGGTAAAGTGGACTTTATCAGAACTGACATGTATTGGCCGATTACTCATATGGTAGCTCCGAAAGAGAGTTCTGTGGAGTGCGCTGAGTGTCATCGCCGGGATAACGGCCGTCTTGCGAAACTTACAAGTTTTTATCTGCCCGGTCGTGACCGCTGGCAACTTCTGGACAGCTTGGGGTGGGGGTTATTAGGACTGACTTTTTTAGTCCTGCTGCTGCATGCCGGTCTGCGATTAACCAGTTCTTCGAGAAGGAAAAATGGCAATGTGCAGGGAGGTAAATCATGAAAATCAAGGTTTTACTTTATACCCGTTTTGAACGCTTTTGGCACTGGTTTCAAGCTTTTCTGATTATTTTTCTTCTGGTAACCGGTTTTGAAGTCCACGGTACAGTAAAGATTTTCGGTTACGGGGCCGCCTGTTACTGGCATAACCTGGCTGGTCTGACACTTCTGATTCTTACCGCGTTTGCCATTTTCTGGCATCTGACTACGGGGGCGTGGAAGCACTACCAGCCCTGTTCTGATAATCTTAAAGAGATCGGCGCCTATTATTGTGTTGGTATAATGCGGGGTGAGTCCCACCCTTTTCATAAAAGTCAGGAGCGCAAACTTAATCCTCTGCAGGCGCTTTCATATTTTGTCCTCAAGATGGTTTTGTTACCGTTGCAGCTGGTTTCAGGTTTGCTCTATTATCTCTATAATGACTGGCTCAGCTGGGGCTTGACAATGCGGCTTGATGGGGTGGCCATGCTGCATACGGCAATGGCTTTCGTTATGCTGCTTTTCCTGCTGGTTCACGTCTATCTGGCCACTACCGGTAGTACGCTGATCAGCTATATGATGGCGATGATTACCGGTTGGGAAGAACTTGACGAGGAGGGCTGAAGCGGCGGCGAATATCCGGCACAACTGACAATCAATTTCTTTGACTGGACACCACTGAATCTTTTGGCTTCGTTGTTTCGGAAACGAAGCCAAAATTTTTTCTGACTCTTTAAGGGGAGATGAGCAGGTCTTTCCGGGTCGCTGAAACTCGGTGGGTGTTTTTAAAAAAATAAAGAAGTTATTATCGTTGATTGATTTAGTGCCGCCATTGGTGATATAGGAGAATGCCTGCTGGGGTCAGTTGAGTTGATCCCATCCCAAGCGGCTTTTTCCTGTTTTTTTCAGTGTGAATTCAGTGATAACTTTTGGAGGTTTTAGAGCATATGTCTGCAAATCTGGAAGAAAAATGTATTAATACGATTCGATTTCTGGCGGTCGATATGGTTGAAAAGGCCAACTCCGGGCATCCGGGGATGCCGATGGGGGCGGCGCCTATGGCGCACACCCTCTGGAGCCGTTTTCTTAAACATAATCCTAAGAATCCGACCTGGCCTGATCGCGATCGTTTCATTCTCTCCGCCGGTCATGGTTCGGCTCTGCTCTATGCTCTGCTCCATCTCTGCGGTTATCAGATAAGTCTTGATGATTTGAAAAACTTTCGCCAAAAGGGCAGTCTAACCCCCGGTCATCCTGAATATCGTCATACTCCCGGAGTTGAAACCACAACCGGCCCTCTGGGTCAGGGACTGGCAACCGGAGTGGGTATGGCCATGGCCGAAAGATCTCTGGCTGCGACCTTCAACCGGCCGGAATTTGCCGTGGTCGACCATTTTACTTATGGGATTGTCGGTGATGGTGACCTGATGGAGGGGCTCTCGCATGAGGCCGCCTCTTTAGCCGGCAACCTGAAATTGGGAAAACTTATCTTTTTTTATGATGATAACCACATCACGATAGAAGGTGATACCAGTATTACTTTTTCTGAAGATCGAGCCGCTCGCTTTCGGGCTTACGGATGGCAGGTTATCGAAGTTCCCGATGGCAATGACTGTACCGCTATTGCCGCAGCCCTAACCTCCGCCCGGAGTGATCTTGAACACCCGACTCTGATCGCGGTGCGTACCCATATCGGTTTCGGGAGTCCAGCCAAACAGGACAGTGCCGCGGCCCACGGGGCGCCCCTGGGGGCGGAGGAGATTATAAAGAGTAAAAATAATCTTGGATTCCCGACTGCGCCTGATTTCCTGGTTTCGGATGAAGTTTATGCCGGATATGGCGAGGTTAAAGAGAAGGGATTAAAAAGTGAAGCTCAGTGGCTGGAGATGATGCTGGCCTACAAGGCTAAGTTTCCCGAGCTTGCTACTGAGTGGGAGCGTCGCCTGGTGGGTGAATTGCCGGTTGATTGGGAGAAATCTCTGCCCCGGTTCCCGGTTGACGAGAAGGGGGTTGCCACTCGCGCGGCTTCAGGTAAAATGATCAATGCTCTGGCGGAGATTCTGCCGGAGTTACTGGGCGGTTCAGCTGATCTTGGTCCTTCGAATAAGACTCTGATTGACACCGCAGCAGATTTTTCCGCACCCGATTTTAGCGGTCGCAATATTCGTTTCGGAGTGCGCGAACACGCCATGGGAGCCATTCTCAATGGTCTGGTTCTGCATCGAGGGCTGCGGGTTTTCGGGGGAACCTTCATGGTTTTCTGTGACTACATGAAACCGGCGATCCGTCTGGCCGCAATGATGGGGCTGCCGGTCATTTATGTCTTTACCCATGACAGTATCGGGGTCGGTGAAGACGGTCCGACCCATCAGCCGATTGAACATCTTGCCAGTTTAAGAGTAATCCCCAATCTTAATGTCATACGTCCGGCTGATGCCAATGAGACGGTCGCCGCCTGGGTTGCCGCCCTGCGGCGTAATGATGGTCCGACCGCACTTATCTTGACCCGGCAGAACGTTCCGACGCTTGCTGAAATTGCGGAAAACGCCGCGCTTAAAGTTTCCCGCGGAGCCTATGTGATTATCGGTGAAGATGAACGGGATGCCGATATTACGTTGATCGGTACGGGTTCTGAGCTGGCCCTCGCGGTTCAGGCTGCAGCCGCTCTGCAAGAAGAGGGAATCAAGGTCCGGGTAGTCAGTATGCCTTGTTGGGCTCTTTTTGATCATCAGTCAAAAGCGTATAGAGATACAGTTTTACCTGCCGGTGGACGGCGTCTGGTTATCGAGGCGGGATCATCGATGGGCTGGCACCGCTATGCCGGCGAGAAGGGTGATATCATAGCAATTGACCAGTTCGGGGCTTCAGCTCCGGCCGGTGAACTTTTTCAGCAGTTCAGAATCACCGTTGAAGAGATTGTGCGTCGCGCCCGGGCTGCATGTAACCGCTAGGGATATGAGGAATGAGCAGTTATGGGGTCTAAAGATAAAACTCAGGAATTCTTCTTGAATAAACTGGAAATTGATGCCGGTTCCTACTCGTCTGTCTGGCATAAACGTCTACAGAGTTGGGAGGCTGATGCTGTCAACACCCGGATATGGAACCGGGATCCGAGTGTCTGGGATGAAAAGCATGAAACCGGTACTGAGGTTTGCGAACTCACCGATCGGCTCGGCTGGCTTGATCTGCCGGGAACTATGATCGCCGAGGTGGCAGTCTTGACCGACTTTACTGAGGAAATTATCCGGGCCGGTTTCAGCCGGGTCGTGGTTCTCGGGATGGGTGGCAGCAGTCTTATTGCCGAGGTCTGGGCTGAAATTTTTGGCGTCGCCGAGGGTTTTCTGCCGGTAGCGATTCTTGACAGTACCCATCCCCAAAGTGTAGCCCGGCTGGTGGCGGCCGAAGAACTTGAGACAACCCTTTTTCTGGTTGCCAGTAAATCTGGTGGCACCCTGGAAACACTCTCTTTTTTTAACTACTTTTATCAGCAGCTGGCCCTATTACATGACAATCCCGGAGCTAACTTTGTTGCTCTCACTGACCCCGGTTCGCGCTTGGAAGAGCTGGCCGTAAGCAGAAAATTTCGCAAAATATTTCATACCCCGCCTGAAGTTGGCGGTCGTTATTCGGCGTTAACTTTTTTCGGCCTTCTGCCGGCATCCCTGCTCGGTCTGCCGGTTGCTTTAGTTCTGGCGCAGGCTCAGGCTATGGCCCAGGCCTGTGCTCCGGGAGTTTCGGCAACTGCAAATCCGGCTCTTGAACTCGGCTCATTTCTGGGGGAGATGGTTATTGCCGGGCGTGATAAATTGATATTGGTTTTATCTCCAGCAATCAAACCATTTGCAGCCTGGCTCGAGCAGCTGATTGCCGAAAGTATTGGTAAATCCGGTTTAGGGCTGGTGCCGGTAATAGTTGCTGACAAAGATGAACTGCCGTTTCATGACTATACGGATGCCATCTCTTCGGATTGTCTCTATCTTTTTATACGTTTGCAAGGGGATGATAATCTCTTTCTTGATCAGGCCTTATCCCAAGTTCAGATTGCCGGAGAACCTGCGGTATCACTCAGGTTGACGGAGATAGCCGGCCTCGGGCAGGAGCTTTGGCGTTTTGAACTGGCAACTGCCGCAATCGGGGCGGTTCTCAAAATTAACCCTTTTGATCAGCCCGATGTTGAAGCGGCCAAGATCGGGGCACGTCAGGCAATGTCAGCCTGGCAGGAGAACGGGAGTCTGCCTGAGCCTGAAAGGCTGTTTACGAGTCCTGTTTTAAAAATCAGTGGCAGCCGCCATTTCAGCCGGGTTAATGATCTGAAAAGTGCTTTGGCAACTTTTGTCAAAGCCGCCCAGCCCGGTGATTATATTGTGCTCATCGCTTATCTTCCCCGGACTGAAGAGTTGCGACAGGCTTTGCAACGGTTGCAAAAACAGCTGCAGAGCTGTTGTCGGGTACCGGTAACTTTAGGGTTTGGTCCCCGCTTTCTGCACTCAACCGGCCAGCTCCATAAAGGGGACGGCAATCGGGGGCTCTTTTTACAGTTGAGCGGCGGTTTGCAGGAGGATCTCGATCTTCCCGGCAGTGATTACAGTTTTGCTACTCTGATTGCGGCTCAGGCTCAGGGTGATTATGATGCTTTACTTGCTAAAGAGCGTCGAATTCTGGCTCTGCATTGGCATAAAGGAGAGGTTGAGTCAGCTATTTTGGGATTGATTGAAATGATAAAACCTTTGCTCCTGCCGGAATTCACGCTGCCGGATTCTGAAAACCCTGGGGCATGAGTTCATGAACAGCTATATAATGGCTGCTGATGTCGGTGCGACCAAGACCAATATCGGTATTTTTCAGCCGCGGGCCGAAGAGCTTGAACGGGTAGCCGTCCGCAGCTTCCAAAGCTGTGCTGAGGGTGGTGAGTTCATAGATCGGATAAAGGAGTTTGCGGCGGTTGAAATGGGTCAGGGTGAGTTGCTTGCTACCTGTTTTGGGGTTGCCGGACCGATAGTTAACGGTCGGGTCGTGGCGACTAATCTCGGGCTTGAACTTGACGAGAAAACTCTGCAGCGGGAGTTATCCTGTTCCAGACTGAAGCTGGTTAATGATCTGGTCGCTACGGCCGCAGTTCTGCCTGTGTTAAAGAACAGTGATGTCGTTTCTCTGCAGTCGGACACCAGTCAGGTTACGAATCAAGAGGAAACGATAGCAATTCTGGCTCCGGGAACCGGTTTGGGCATGGCTTTTCTGGTCGATGGCCGACAGCTTAAGATTCTCTCTTCTGAAGGCGGTCATGCCGATTTTGCTCCCCGGGATGAGGAGGAAGTGGAGTTGTGGCGCTATCTGAAAAAAAGATTCGGGCGGGTCAGCCGTGAGCGGGTAATTTCCGGCCCCGGACTGGTAAATATTTTTGCGTGGCTCCGGGAACGCCAGCCAGATGAGATTTCAGATGTCGTTTCGTTGCCGGGCAACATCAGCGGGGCTGATGTCGTGGCTGCCGCCGTTACCGGAGATTTGATGGCCGGAAAGAGTCTGGAATTTTTTACCTCGATCTTGGGCGGTGTCGCGGGTGACCTGGTGCTTACGGGGATGGCATCAGGCGGTCTCTATCTGGCCGGTGGTATCCCGGCTAAGATTATCGACTTTTTGGGACGGGGTCAATTCCTGACCGCCTTTAACGCCAAAGGCCGCATGTCTGCATGGCTTGAACAGATCCCAGTTAAAATTGTCCTTAATCCTGAGGCTGCCCTTATCGGTGCGGCCCGGATTGCTCTGCAACAGATTCCGACCACTTATTAAGTCTACAACCTTACTTAGAGTCTCCTGCCCGCACTTCTATTTTTTCTTTTGTCATTATGGTGCTCTATTTTTAGCTTACTTGATAGGGTTGCGGGCGAAGTCTGCATTAGTTTGCTATTTATTCTTTAAGTGGTAAAGTGACGGTCACGCAGGTGCCTTGGCCGAGTTGGCTTTCTACGGAAATAGTGCCGTGGTGGTAACCGATGATTTTTCGGGTCAGGGGCAGGCCCATACCGGCTCCCGACATCTTGCTTGTAAAGAAGGGGTCGAAGATATGTTCCAGATCTTTGCTCTTAATGCCGTGTCCGTTATCGGTTATTTCAATCAGAAGATTGGAGTTGTTGTCAACCGACGTGCGAATGGTTAAGGTTCCACCGTTATCGATTGCTTCCAGGCCATTGCTGATAAGCTGGATAAAGGCGATGAGCATGTTGTCGTGATTAAGTGGTAGTAACGGCAGGTTGTGGTCGAATTTCCGCTCGATTACGACCCGGTGTTGTTTTTTGAGATCGGTGGTGTGGGTAAGGGCTTCGTCGATTAAAAGATGAATATCGAGTTTATTCTTACCGCCGCTGGAGAGATCTCGCAGAGCAACGCTCTCTTTTACCATTCTTTCAAGTCTTTGAGTCTCCTGAAGAATTATTTTGGCATATTTTTTTTTGCGGTCATCTTCGGGGAGTTCGTCCAAGATTCGGCGGGCAAAACCACCGATTGAAACAACCGGGTTACGAATCTCATGTTCAACCCCTTCAGCCATTCGGTTCAAAGCTTTGTTTCGTTCCCGGCTGACTGTCCGGCGGTGTTCCTGGGTCAGTTTGAGTCTGGATTTGATGCGCGCCAGAAGCTCCTGCAGGTGAAAGGGTTTGGTAATATAGTCGTCGGCTCCGATCTCCAGACCTCTGACCTTGTCGTCGACCTCGTGTTTGGCGGTCAGCATAAAGATCGGAATATGTTTGCTTGATTCATCTTGTTTGATAATTTTACAGGCTGTAAAACCATCCATTGTGGGCATCATAATATCGAGCAGGATCAGATCCGGGATCTCTTGCCGGGCAAGTTTGACCGCCTCTTCGCCGTTATAAGCCTTGAGCGTCCGGTAGCCGGATTTTTTTAAGATCTTGTCGAGCAGAACGACGTTGTCGAGATTATCGTCTACAATCAGAATTGTCTCTTTCATGGCTGATGTTCCTTGAGAATGGCAGCGATGGTTGCGGGAAAGGTGCGGACATTAATCGGTTTGCTGATATAGGCATCACAGCCGGCATGTAGACTTTTCTCTTTATCACCGACCATAGCGTGGGCCGTCAGGGCGACGATCGGCAGGGCCGCGAATTTACCTTGAAGGCGAATTCGTCGGGTGACCTCGTAACCATCCATGCCGGGCAGGTTGATATCCATCAGAATAAGGTCAGGTTTGATGTTGTTAAGTCGTTCCAGGGCCTCGTTGCCGTCAACGACTCCGACCACCTCATAACCCCGGCGGCCGAGAACTTTGAGTACGAGTTGGCGATTGTCGTCGTTATCTTCAACCACTAAAATGACAGGTTTTGTTTTTTCTCCCATCTTTCCCAGACTCCTTTTTTTGTGCTATTAATCAGTTTCATCGATCGGAATGAAAAAAGAGAAGATCGATCCTTCACCATAGCGGCTGCTAACTTGAATGATTCCATGATGCATCTCAACCAGGCGTTTGGTAATGCTTAAACCGAGTCCGGTACCGCCGTATTTACGGCTGGCGGAGGCATCAAGTTGGATAAACTCACCAAAAAGGCGTTCCAGATCTTGCGGCTTGATACCAATTCCGCTATCTTCAACGGAAATCATGAGATAGCGTTTTTGGGGATCAAGCCCGGCCGGCGGCTTTCCAAGCCAAAGTTCCGTTTTTAAAGTGATGCGGCCCTGAGGGGCGGTAAATTTTATGGCGTTATTGAGCAGGTTGATAAGGATTTGCCGCAGTTTTTCGGCATCACCCATAACCTTGGGTAAATCGTTCTCCTTCTCCAGGTTAAAATGGAGTTCCTTGTTTTCAATTAATGGATTCAACGTGGTCAGGGTTTCGTCGATGACAGTGTCAAGCGAGATCGGGCTTAAAGTGAGCACCATCTTGCCGGCTTCGATTTTTGAGAGATCGAGGATGTCATTGATCAGGGCAAGCAGGTGGGTGGCATTGCGCTCGACGGTTTCCAGGCTCTCTTTCTGATCTTCATTGATGGCTCCGTCAATACCATCAATCAGGAGCTGGGTGTAACCGATAATTGAGTTCATCGGGGTGCGCAGTTCATGTGACATGTTGGCGAGAAATTCCGATTTCAGCCGGTCGAGCTCTTTCAACTCAGTGTTGGCCTGGCCCAGTTCGATCGATTTTCGTTCAAGTTCGATAGTTCTTTTGGCGACCTTTACCTCCAGTTCTTTATTGAAGCTGGCGAGTTGGTCGTAGAGTTTTGCGGTAGCGATGGCAACGCCTAGTTGCTGGGCCAGGGTTTTGAAGAGATCGATAAACTTGTCGGAAAAATAGCCGGTCTCTTTCGTCGATGAAGCGCTTAAGACCCCGATAATCTCATGTCCCGAAAAGATCGGAGCCTGGACGAAGGATTTGATACCTTGGCCGGTAATCAGGTTGGTGGAGATCGGTTTGTTGATTTTGCTCGTGTCCGGAACGTTGATCACGTTGCCGGTCAAAAAACATTCGCCGGAATAACACTCCATATTGGGTTGGCGCTCGGCGGCTTTGATAAATTCCGGTCTCAAACCCCGTTGCGCCTTGATGCGCAACATGCCATCTTGTTCAAGCAGGCGGACCGAGCAGTTGTCGACATTGAATTTGTTGACTAAAAGGTCGAGGAGATCACCCATAACCTGTTCCGGATTGAGTGAAGAGGCGACCATGCGGCTCGCCTCGTAGAGGACGGATAACTCTTTGATGCGTTGTTGTAACTCCCCCTGGCTGGCTTCGAGGGAGAGCGAGATTTTGCCGAAGATATCAAAGACATTTTCCATCTCGGAGCCTAAGGCTTTCATGTAGGTATCACAGATAACCCGGGCAGCCGGGGAACCGACTGAACCGGCAATACTTTTTTCGACTTTGGCCGCCAGCTGCATACGTTCCTGATCGTTCATCTGGGAAAGTTTGCCGGCGAAATTTTTAGTCGCAAAAAAATCGACCAGCACCTGATGGGCTCTGTTTTTGCCGATAAAACGGGCCATCATCTTTTCAAGTGCCGATAAGGCCGGGAAATTGGCATAGCGTTTCTCTTGTATAAAACGGTCTATAGTGGGCTTGAAAACATCGACGAATTTTTCGGCTTGCCGGATGCACATCTCATCCTGAGTATCGATTAGCGAAATTGCCAGATAGGCAATGATATTACTGCCCAGTGACCAGAAAAGGGAGTGGGAGTAGAAGTCGAAGCCGGTGAGGCCAAAAAGTGCGATCGGGTTAAGCCACCAGATACCTAAAGGGCCATCTAATAGAATTGAGCCCGGGAGCCAGCCGGAGTAGATAAAAGAGGGTATCATCAGGGTGTAAAACCAGAACATAAAGCCTAAGGAGAGGCCCACCATCGCCCCATGGCGAGTTCCCTTTTTCCAGTAGAGGCCGCCGATTAAAGCCGGGGCCATCTGGATCGCTGCGGAAAAGGAGATGAGCCCCATATTGACGAGCATATAGGAGTCGCCGATAATCCGAAAAAAGAGATAGCCGAGCATGATGATCAACAGAATACCGAGACGTTTAATGTGAATCAGCCAGAAAGAGAGATCGGCCTTGATTTTTAATAAGAGCAGGAGCGGCATGACCAGATGGTTGAGCAGCATCGTGCTTAAAGTGACCGAAGAGACGACGACCATGCCGGTTGCGGCTGAGAGGCCGCCGATGAAAGCTAAGACTGACAGGGGCTGTTGTGCGTGCAGCAGCGGCAGGGTCAGGACGTAGTTGTCGGCAATCGATGCGGGGCCGCCGATTTCCAGGAGACCGCCAAAGGCGATGGGAATGACGAAGAGGTTGATTAGAAAAAGATAGAGCGGGAAAAGATACATCGCTTTTTTGATATGTTTTTCACTATGGTTTTCAATTACGGCGATATGAAACTGTCGGGGCAGAAACATGATTGCCGCCATCGAGAGAATGATCATCGTAAACCAGGCTTGGTAACTGTTAGTTGGTGAGGTGTTGATTATGAGCAGCTCTTTGTAGATGTCGTGATTGGCAATCTGGGTCAGGATGTCCTTGAAGCCGTCGAAGAGGCCAAATGTAACAAAGATGCCGACGCAGAAAAAGGCGATGAGTTTGACTACCGATTCGAGGGCTACGGCGGCGACCATGCCTTCATGTTTTTCGGCGGCATCAAGGTGTCGGGCGCCGAAGAGGGCACCGAAGAGAGCCAGTACCAGCGAAATGTAGAAAGCGGTTTCGAGGTAGAAGGGATGTGGATAATTGGTGATAGTGTCACTCGCAATGGTCTGCAGCCCGGGCCTTAATTCGGGGTGGACGAGGAGTTCAAAGGTGGTGGAGATCGATTTGAGCTGGAGGGCGATATAGGGCATGATGCCGAGAATTGCAAAAGTGGTTACCTGTGCCCCGAGATAAGCACATTTCCCGTAGCGTGAACTGAGGAAATCGGCAATCGAGGTGATGTTGTTCTCTTTTGTAATGCGGATCATTTTGCGCAGGATAAAACCCCAGGCAAAGGCCGTCAGGGTCGGGCCGATATAGATTGTGATAAATTTGAATCCGCTATTGGTGACTTCGCCGACGCTGCCGTAAAAAGTCCAGGATGAACAGTAGACCGCCAGGGTCAGAGCGTAAACATAAGGATTGGCAACAATGCTTCTGCCTTTGAGTTTGCGTAAGTCGGCATAATAAGCAACGCCGAAAAGAAAGAGCAGGTAGCTGAGCGAAATTCCGGCGATCAGCAGATATCTGGAATTGTAGTCGATTGCTCTTTTCTCCTTTTTCTCACTCCCTATGGCCGACCAGCCAGGTAAAGATGAAAATTACGGTGATTGAAGAGAACCAGCCCAGGATCAGGTATAGGTAGAAGACGGGGTAGCCGAAGATCATAATATCTTTATTGAAAATATGGATGATCGGGTAGTTGATAAAGAAGAAACCAAGGATAAAAAAGACCACCCACCACTCTCGTTTGTAGGGTATACGTTTGGTTTTCATGATCTATCCTTTGAGCTGAATTAACAGCCTGCCAGTTTTAGCTGGTGGCCGGCTGAAGTCATGGCGTAGTTGGCGAGGCGGAGTTCAGG
>JAOZQE010000024.1:19804-22611 GCA_029932385.1 bacterium
GTATGGTTAATTGTCCGTGGTTCCCAGATCTTTGGCAATAACCTCCTGGATAAATTCAAGCATGGTCTTGCCATCCTTGTACGGAACCTTGATGTTAGCGTGTATTTTATCCGATGCGATCAGCTCTTCGTTGTTACCTATAAGAGCCCAGCCCTTACCCTTGTAAGTCAGGACAAGGTTGTCTTCCATTAAGTAGCGTTTTACCTGTTCAGACATAATTTATACCTCTTACTCAAAGTAAAATGTTCAATTTGATACTTGATTTCGGGAAAGCAGCAGCTGAAAATTAAATCACCTGATTAGTTTATCACATCATAAATATAATAGTCAATCATCACTGTTACCACTATCACCTACTATCTTTTGCGCCGGCTGAAAAGTGTTAAAGTGCTCGCGTCGCCTGTATCCTTTCATTTGGTCCGGGGAGACTTTACCTTGACAAAATAAAGTTTTTTATCGTAGGGATATTTATATTGTTCTGGGTGTGTGCTGGTCTAACATGAGTTCGGCCGGGTTTCATGCAAGTAAGCTAAAAGGCCTCTTTTTTTGCGTAAAACATTCAACCGTTCATGTTATTTTATCCTGGTATTAGTTTTAATACTTATAGCCGATTTGCTTTTAAGCCCAGCAGTCTGTTTTGCTGGTCCTGACAGTTTCGGGAAAATCCCATTTCAGTCTGGTGATGATCTGGCGCAGATTCAGTCTAAGATAGCTGCCAACGGTTATGATTTTAAGGTTTCAAGTAACTGGGTAGTCGAACTTATCCGACCGGTGCGGGAGAGAATGCGTATGCACCGTCAGAGATCGGGAGTGGTGCGTAATTCAACCCGAAACTTCGATCCGGGACCTTTACAGCTTTACCTCGACCATTCCCTGCCGGAACACTTCGATCTTCGCAATATTGGCTCTGGTCGCAGTTATATAGGGCCGGTGCGACATCAGGGAAGTTGCGGAGCCTGTTACGCTTTTGGTGCCTGTGCGGCAGCCGAGGGCACCTATAACCTGGCCACCGGCAGATACAACCAGAATTGTGCCGATTTTTCCGAGGCGTATATCACTTTTTGTCTCGAAGCTAATTATCAAGGTTTCAGTGGCTGTGCAGGCTCTAACTACGATTATGAAGAACTTGATGCGTTGGTGGAAAAGGGAGTATGTTCTGAAGATTTGCTGCCTTATAACCCGTTTTCACCAGGTTGTACTGCCGATTTTGATCCACCAACCGTACGTTTTATTTCCTGGCACCGGATTCCCTGTCAGGACATCAGGGCGATCAAGGCTGCGATCCACCATTTCGGGGTTGTTGCAGCTGCGATCTTAACCTCTACCGCATTTGACGCCTATGATAGCGGGATTTATGAAGACACTGATAACTCTTGTGCGACTTCTGACGGAGAGCCCTGTTACTATACTAAGACTGACCATATTGTCGCTCTGGTGGGTTGGGACGATAATCACGGTGACGGTTACTGGATTCTGCGCAATTCCTGGGGCCAGGAGTGGGGTGAGGAGGGTTATATGAGAATAAAGTATACTTCAGCTCGAGTCAGCTGTGCCGTCTGTTATCTGGTTTTTTTCCCGGAAGCACCGCCGGTTTCAGTTTGGCCTGCAAAATACAGCCCGAAAGTGCTTTATCCCTGTCTGCAGCTGTTGCTGAGTGATTGATTTTAGCTTTAGAGAAAAGCACATGGTTTAAGCAAAAGAGTAGATATATTTTTTAAAATGATCCTTGAATTCAAGAATGGTGGGCATAAAATGAGAAATTTTTTTAAAGTCAGTTTGACTCGAATATTATTGGCGGGTTTTTTAGTGCTGTTATTACAGGGACAGGTGCTGGCCGGAGCGGAGCAGTTTACCTGCAGAGTCAACCTTGCCGGGCCGGCAGAAGATTATAGTCTGGTGACCTTGACGGATATGGATGAAACTCCGGCTTTTGTCAGCAGACAGTTTATACTGCCGACGGACAAATCCCGTGAGATGCTGGCGGTAGCGCTGATGGCCATCGGTACCGGTAACCGGGTTGTGGTAGCGGTTGATCTCGAAGATGAAGCTGGGGATTATCCGGAAATCTCCAGTATATTTTTACAGGAAAGACAAGCCCTTCCCATATTCTTTCCTTCGATTGATATAGATAATATAATAGCTCAATAGCGGGCCGCAATCGGCATGCGGCGGCCGCAGCCGAAAGCTTTACTGGTGACTTTGAGTCCGGGTGGAGCTTGCCGGCGTTTATATTCATTGCGTTTGACCGCAGTTATAATTTCGTTCACCGTTTCTGCGGGAAGACCTTCCTGGCTTATGATAGTCTCAGCATCAATCCCATCATCAATATAGAGTTCTAAGATCCGGTCGAGCAGATCGTAAGGCGGTAGTGAATCCTGGTCTCTCTGATCCGGTCGCAGTTCGGCTGAGGGTTCTTTGGTCAAGGTTGTTTCAGGAATAATTATCTTTTCCCGATTACAGTGCCGGGAAAGTTGATAAACCAGGCCTTTGGGCAAATCCGAGATCGGGGCGAGGCCGCCGCTCATATCGCCGTAGAGGGTGCAGTAACCGACGGCAAGTTCACTCTTGTTGCCGGTGGTCAGAAGCAAACGGTTGAATTTGTTGGCAATTGACATCAGAATATTACCCCGGATCCGGGCCTGGACATTCTCTTCCGCCAAACCCATGGGGAGGTCGCCGAAAATTGGTTTCAGAGCCTCCAGATAGCTTTGATAAAGATTGCTGATCGGGATGATGTCAAAACGGATGCCGAGA
Organism: bacterium; assembly: GCA_029932385.1. Lineage (GTDB taxonomy): Bacteria > Desulfobacterota > Anaeroferrophillalia > Anaeroferrophillales > Tharpellaceae > Tharpella. The sequence continues at coordinate 22,559 of JAOZQE010000024.1, forward strand.
TTCTCAGCTAGAATTCTTGAATCTTTGACACTGCCGCCGGAGGAGTAGGGTGA
>JAOZQE010000024.1:22711-25207 GCA_029932385.1 bacterium
CGGTTCTCATCAAAAACATCATAAGCCGGCAGCAGGGTTTTATTCTGCTGGAAAAGAATTTTGCCGTTTTCAATCAGGATCGCGCTGTTGTGTAATTTTTTTCCGTGCTTAGATTGACAACGGGTAACCGTGCCGATGAGAATTGCGGTTTCGGGGTAGTTTGAGGAGATATCCTGCAGCCGGGTCAGTGCGGTATCACATCTTCTGATAAAAAAGTCATTATCGAGCATATCCCGGGGCGGGTAACCGGTAAGAAAAAGCTCCGGCAGGATAACCAGATCCGGTGGATCATCTTTTGTGATCTTATTAAGCTGCAGGTTTAACTTTTCAAGGTTGCCATCAAGATCGCCGACCGTCGGGTTAAGTTGTGCCAGAGTAATTTTCATGATTACTTTACCGGTCTTAAGTCAAAAACTTTGGACAACCCGGCCAGTGCCAGGGCGTGGCGCAAACGACCGCTGCTGACTGCCTCTCGGATTTCATCAAGTGCAGAGGTGATGATGGTGATGTCCTCTCCATCATCCAAATTAAGTTCGTATTTTGAGATAACATCTTCAGCGAGCCAGTGATGGCAGAGATTATTCAGGATTGCCGGGTTCGGCTCGGTCGCCCCGAGATAGGTCCAGCGTTCTGAAACGAACCCGGTCTCTTCTTTAAGCTCTCTTTTTGCCGCCGCTTCGTGTTCTTCACCGGGATCAATAACGCCGCCGGGGATTTCAATAGTCACCGAACCGCCGCCGAAGCGGAACTGCTTAACTAATACCACTTCTCCTGCTGGAGTTAAAGCGACAACATTGACCCAGTCTCTGGAATCAAGAATCAGGCACTCCAACTCCTTGCCATTGCGTGGGTTTAAGCGCCGTTCGAAACGGCTCTTGAAAACCTTAAGTTCGGGTCCGGCAGTTTGTTCCAGTAAAGTCCAGGGTTTCGGGTCAGTATCACGATTGTTCATGAGAGTAATCCAGATCTTAAGGGAAAGTTCTTTGCGCTCCGCAGCTTAGAAGAGTCGTGGCTGTTCCAGTTGCGGACCTTCAATGCCGGGGAATGTGATCGGATAGTTACCGGTAAAACAGGCGTCGCAGAAGCTGCGGTTGCAATTTACAGCTTTAGCTAGATCTTTACTGTGAATATAGTTTAAGGAGTCCGCCGTAATGTAGCGGCGAATATCATCGATTGAGTGGCTGGAGGCAATCAGCTCTTTGCGGGTCGGGGTGTCGATACCGTAGTAGCAGGGATAGTCGGTTGGTGGTGAGCTGATCCGGACATGAATCTCTTTCGCACCGGCCGCCCGGATCATCTTGATTATTTTACGCATAGTGGTTCCGCGTACGATTGAATCATCAACGATGACGACCCGTTTTCCGGTAAACATGCTTTTGATCGCATTAAGTTTAATCTTAACCCCGAAATGGCGGATTGACTGACTTGGTTCGATGAAGGTGCGGCCGACATAGTGGTTGCGGATTAGAGCCAGTTCCCAGGGGATATTAAGCTCCTGGGCATAACCTAAAGCGGCCGGAATACCGGAGTCGGGAACCGGAACAACCATATCGGCCGCCACCGGATGTTCCTTAGCCAGCAGGCACCCCAGTCTCTTCCTGACGTTATATACGGTATCGCCGAACAGGGTGCTGTCGGGCCGGGCGAAGTAGATGTGTTCAAAGATGCAGTTGGCGGTTTTCTGTTCCGGAAACGGGTGGTAGGATTTGAGGCGCTTGTTTTTAATGACCAGGATTTCACCGGGGTCAATTTCACGTACAAATTCAGCTTCGATCAGATCGAAGACACATGATTCGGACGCGACGATATAGGTTTCATTGAGCTTTCCCAGAACCAGCGGGCGGATACCGTATGGATCCCGGGCGGCAATCAGACGGTCACCATTCATGAAGACCAGAGAATAGGCACCTTTAACCCGCCTTAGTGCTGCGGCAATACTGCCAACCAGATTGGGTTCCTGGAATCCGGCGATCAGGTGCATGATCACTTCGGTATCCATGGATGACTGGAAAATCGCACCCCGGCTGACCAGGTCACTTTTGATGTCTTCAGCGTTGACCAGATTGCCGTTATGAGCAATTGCCAGGGTGCCGTGGGCATAGTTTATCATGAATGGCTGGCTGTTGTTTAAGAGGCTGGCGCCGGTGGTGGAATAGCGGACATGGCCGATGGCGGTGTTGCCACGGAGGCGTTCGATAACTTCCAGAGGGAAGATATCCGAGACCAGGCCCATCGCCTTATGGGAGTAGAATTCAGCTCCGTCAGTCGAGATGATTCCGGCACTTTCCTGGCCTCGATGCTGCATGGCATAGAGGCCAAGATAGGCCAGGTTGCTCGCCTCCGGATGATTGTAAATGCCGATAATTCCACACATAATTTAAGGGCCCGGGTCAGGAGGTTGGAATAGTAATTATTCAGAGGTGGATATTTGAAACGCCAGCACTAAATATTGATAAATGTCATCCTGCGTTATAGCAGGTTTATATGCAAGGAAAT
>JAOZQE010000025.1 GCA_029932385.1 bacterium
CCCTCTTGAAATAGTAAAATCCACCTTTTTGCGGAAAATCGAACTCGGTCATCACATTTTGCCAATCCGGGGCCAGATCTTCACCTTTTTCGATCACTTCAACAACATCATCAAAACTCACGCCCAAACCACTGACATGAACTCCATCATAGCCCATACCTTTCATAAAGGCATACATTTTAGCTCCCCGTAACAGACGCGCTGACTTACCCTTATCCTCCGCCTGACGCTCGCCGTCAAGAACCTCGACCAGCTTATCAGTGACGACACAACCGGGAACCATATTTTTGCTCATGACTTTGGCCGCCCCAAAGGGTAGGATATAGATGTTGCCGATAAAGGGAACATCATAGCCCTCTTTCTCTTTTATCTGAATAAGCTCGTGGAATTTACGCGCATCATAACCGGTCTGGGTAATAATAAAGCGAGCACCGGCGGCGATCTTCTTTTTGAGTTTATAATATTGCAGCATCTGCTCTGATTCAAGCTTTTTAAATTGTGACGCCACCGCACCGGGAAAAAAGTTAGTCGGCTTAAGTTTAATTGATCCTTTCATGCCGGGATACTCAAGTCCCTCATTCATCGAGGTTATCATCTGCAAAACATGCAGTGGATCAAGATCATAGACCGGACGCGAGCGCCCTTTGAAACCACCAGCCGGATAGTCACCACTCATAACCAGCAGGTTAGCAACCTCGCTGCGTTCGAGCCCATAAAGCAGATTCTCAAGCTCATTTCGGCTTTTATCCTTGCAGGTAAAGTAGGCCATCGGCTCAATCCCCAGTTTTTTTACCTCAGCCCCCATAATTTCAGACGAGATCGAGGGATTGCCACCGGGATTGTCGGTGATCGTCAAGCAATCTATTTTGTCATAAGCTACCGCCTGTTCCGCCTTGCGGATAAAATTCTCCTGCGCCTTTTCAAAAGATCCGCGCCCCGGAACGACTTCCCATTCGACCGAAAAACGACTCTTATCCAATAAAGAATCTCTATACTTGTTTTCCATTATTCATTTACCTCTATCCATAAAAAAACCGCTCCAGTACGCCCGCTAAAAATCAAATGAGGCTCCCGGAACGGTTTTAAAAATCAATCAGTTATAATTAAATTATTCGGCGTAACGAGCCTTGTAATCTTCCTGAATCAAGACCCTGCGAACTTGATTCTGCCACAAACGCGGCGGCTTGACTTCAATAATTTTATCAACCCGACCCTGCTCGGTCAGACGATTAAAAATATCGGTCCAGGCACAAGGGGTATCTGGGTCGACTTCGCAACTTCCGTCAATCCGGGTACCGCCGCAAGGGCCATTAAAGATGCCCTTGGCGCACCGGGTAACCGGACAAATACCCGCAGTATCGCCCAAAACGCACTCGCCACAGGTGCGACAGTTTTCTTCGAACCAACCAACATTGCGATCGACCCCGCAAAAAACTGTATTCAGAGCCGGGAAAACCGGAATTGAGGTATAACGTTCCGCAACAAACTGCACCCCGGCACCGCAAGCCATCGACAAAATGGCATCATATTTGGGAGCCTTTTCATCAAGGTCAACAAAAAAATCGTAATTACATTGACGCTCAATGACAAAGCTGTCAATCTTGAGCTCGGCATTCTCTTTTGTGAGTTCTGCATTCAATTGGTTGACCTCTTTTTGGCCGCCCGCTAAACAGATTGAAGTACAACCACCACAACCGACATTTAATATATTTTTGTAACCCTTGATCATCTCTGTAATCTCTTCAAAGGGCTTTCTCTCAGCTATAATCATTTTTTCTCTCCGCTATTCACTATTAATAGATAAAAATTTTCTGATTACTTATGATCACTTATTGATGACATGACAGCCGCCACAGGTGCGCGGACCGGTTTTTTCACCTTTTTTCGCATTCCTGGTGTGACAGCCGGTACACATCAGGTGAAAGGCCGAACGTAACTGAACCTGGGCTTTCCAAGTGTGGCAAGAGGCGCAGCGAATATCAGCATTGCCCTCTTCCAGGCTATCTTCATCAAGAACATTCACACCTTTCTCATAGCGATGATGACAATCAAGGCACTCCAGACTATCACAATGAAGCTCATGCGGAAACGTCACCGGGGAGCGTTTCAGATGTTTAAAAGCTTCACTATTATTTAAGACTATCTTTTCCGGCTGAGCCCAACTTGCGGTAACCCATACTGCCGCCAGCAAGACTCCAACCAGTACTATTATTAAGCTCTTTTTTTTCATTGAACCCTTCTCCTTTGCCTTTATAGCCAGCTTTCGCCTTCGTCAAGTTTGGGAAAGACATCCTGAGAGCGACAAATACTCCGCGTAAAATCTATCATCCTTGGAATATCTATCCCGATCGGACAGTAACAACGATGGCAAAGGACACAATTATTCCACACCATCCCCTTGATCCCTTCGAGGAATTCGTGGTCAACATTACCCTTCTTCTTGTAAAGTTTACCGAGTGAGTTGATAATCTTGTAAGAAGGCATATATTGGGGATCACCATCATGGGACATATACAAAAAACAGCTTTCAGCACAGATACTGCAGTGGACACAGTAATTTAAGATACGCTTCATCTCAGGTGCTTTTTTGTCGAGCATCTTTGAGATTTCAGCCCTGTCCACGGCTTTCTTTTCTTGATCGGACATTTAGATTTTCTCCTTATTTGGCTTGATTATAGGACCAGACTCTGGTTCCGGATCCCAAACAATGCTCATAGTTCATCAGATATCTATAGAGGAACAGAAGGAGTCCATGTTTGAGTTTGGTAAAAGGAATCGCTATTAACATCAATTCACCAGCCAGAATATGGAGAATCAATATGGTATCGTAATTGAGCCATTGTTGCGTGGCCATGTAACCGGTCACGAAAGGAGCGATGACGATCGCCAAAATGATATAGTCATAAAGCGAGGTGATAGCTCGTACCCGGCGTACCAAAATACGCCGCAAAAAGAAAAATACTCCGCCCAGAATAATGACCAGGGTCAAAGCATCTGCCACGATCTCGGGAAAAACAAAGAGACTGAAACCGGTTGACTCTTCGAGTAACACATTGTGACCCAAAAGAAAGATCGGCAACATGATGAGAAAAACATGAAAAATCGTAGTCACCACGGCCATCACCGGATGAACCCCAAAAAAACTATTTTTAATATCTGCCAAACTGAGCGGTTTGGGCAATTCCACCTCACCAAGCACAGAAGCGGGAGGTCGCACCACTTCCTGTATCCTGGTGCCTGCAAGAAACTGCCGCGCCTGGTAGATAAGCCCCAGCCCAAAAATAACTAAGGCAACCCACACCAGCGGTCCGCTTACAAGACCATAAATATCCATTGATCCCTCCTGATTTAAAGTACGGAAACAGAGTTTTTAACAAAAACCCTGATTGGTAAAAAGAGAACTCCATAGGAGGCTATCCGAGAATAGCAATTTTTTCTCAAATCGAGACATGCGAAAAAAATTACCACAGGCATATGTTTAATATTCCGAGGAAATTTTTTGAGCATAACGAAGAGTTGAGGAAAAAAGGCATTTTGGGATGGCCTCCTAGACTACAGGCCGAGGCAGCATGTTTGCTCGTTCGGCGATCTCCGGCACTTTATGCTCCCATTCAATCGGCATCAAGTGAACCCCGGCGACACCTTTAGTCTCTTTGAACTCGGCAATCTGTTCACAGGCAATCTTTATACCCTCATCCGCAGCCTTCTTCTTTTCAACTCCCTGCAGGCGTTTAATAATCCAATCCGGAACATCCATTCCGGGAACATTGTTCTTCATATATTTCGCCATACCGACGCTCTTCATCGGCGTCACCCCGGCCAGAATATAGACCTTTTCAGTCAACCCCATATCATTGGCCTGATGTACCCACTCACGCATCCTCTCCATATTGAAGATACATTGAGTCTGAACAAAATCAGCCCCGGCCGCCACTTTTTTGGCCAGGCGATGTACCCGCCACTCAAAAGGTTGACCAAAAGGATTCGCGGCCGCCCCGATAAACATTTCCGGTGCTCCATCCAGCGTGTCTCCACCAAGAAAGGTACCTTCATCACGCATCTTTTTGATTACGCTGATCAGCTGCACTGAATCGATATCAAAGACACCCTTGGCGTTAGGATGGTCACCAAACTGTTGATGATCGCCGGAAAGACACAAAACATTGCGAATACCATGCGCATAGGCTCCCAAAATATCGCTCTGCATGGCGATCCGGTTACGATCACGGCAAACCATCTGATAATTGGGCTCAACCCCTTCTTCCAACAAAACCAGTGAACCTGCCATGCTCGACATCCGCACCATGGCGGTCTGATTGTCGGTCATGTTAGCCATATCAACATTTCCTTTAAGAAATGCGGCCTTGGTTCTGATTGATTCCGTGTTCGCACCACGCGGAGGACCAACCTCACCCGTAAAGGCAAAATGTCCCGCGGTTAACACCTTCTCGAGATTACTTCCAGATTTCATCTGCATATCCTCGTTTCTAGTAAAAAGTTATAAGATGAACAAGAGAAAGAGCTCCATGAGCTCATTGATCTACAAAGATTGTCAAAAACCCAGCAAACACCGCATCCCAACACTTATGATGACAGCGTAAGTCAAAAATCACAGGCTAATTAACTCCATGACAAGAAACTGTCAAGTTTTTTTTATTTTGTATCCAGTATCCAATATTTTTCATACGCTTTCAGATCTTTCATAACTAGCATATGAACAGTATGATAAAATATAGCCGGTGAAAATATATATAACAATAGTTATGATGATTTTTTCTTGACTAAATTGTCATTTTACGTCATAGAGCGGCAATTAAGTTGCCACTACTGAGAGACAGATCATCAGACTGTGGTTATTACCGTTATTAAAATTTCGTTTTCTGGAGGGTATACTTATGAGTTTAAAGAGCAAATTCGAAGCTGGAGAATTTGCCATCCTGGTTGAGACAGAACCGCCTAAAGGAGCAGATACCAGCACCATGCTAGCCCATGCCGAGCCGATTAAAAGCCAAGTAGATGCATTTGTCGTTCCGGAAATGAGCAATGCCATTCTCCGAATGAGTGCATTGGGTGCAGCCATAGCGTTACAAAGCAAAGGTCTCGAAACCGCCATGCAGATTAACTGCAGGGATCGCAACCAGTTAGCTCTACAGGCTGACCTTTTGGCCGCTGGAGCTTGTGGCATAAGCAATATTATTGCAGTTCCCGGAGATGATCTCAAAATTGGTGATCACCCCCAAGCCCAGGCCGTCAACGAACTTAGCCTGGTTGAACTGTTACAAGCAGCCCAGAGTCTGCAACAAGGCCAGGATTTGGGTGGTAACCCATTGAGCAGTGCTCCGAATTTTTTGCTTGGAGCCACAGCCAATGCTGGAGCCTGCGGTAAAGAACTTACGCAAGAGATCAATACGAGCAAAGAGAGCATTGCGGCTGGAGCCCAGTTTTTAATCACTCCGCCGCTCTTTGATATCACCTCAATCGAACCCTATTTGAAAAAAATTGACCAGAAGACAACCAGGATCATCCCGACGATACTGTTACTCAAGTCTGTCGGCATGGCTCGCTACATCAAACAGACGCAAAACGATATTGATATACCCGATCAGATCATCGACCGGATTCGCAAGGCAAGTGACAAAGCTAAAGCCAGTACTGAAATTGCTAAAGAGATGCTGGCCGCATTGAAAGAGGCCGGTTTTGCCGGAGCCATGATTTCTACCGTTGGCTGGGAACATAAACTATCTGAAATTTTAGCACCATAAACTAATGCCCTCGTAGAAATTAATAGTTGCAATCAAGCCGCAGTATGGGTCTGAACAATCTTTACATACATATAAATGTAGGGAGGGTAAAATTCCAACTTCAATTTTTACGAAGCCACTATTTCATTAATTTAGGGAGGGAAAGCTAGATGAGTGACAAAAAAAGAATTCTTGTGGTCGATGATGAGCCCGACTTCTCATCCATCGTCAAAGCAAACCTGGAAGCTGAAGGCTTTGAAGTGGAACAGGCCTTTGATGGCGTTGAGGGACTGGCTAAAATCAAGAGCAATCCTCCGGATGCAATTATCCTTGATGTGATGATGCCGGAAAAAGATGGCTTTGAAGTCTGTGCCGAACTAAAAGGTGACCCGCAATATGCTGATATTCCAATTGTCATGCTGACTGCGGTTGCATCACACGTTAGTTCAACCCGTTATTCGCACCGAGGCGGGATGAGCATGGAAGCTGATGATTATTTGCCCAAACCAGCTTCATCAGCCCAGATCATTGACAGTGTTAAAGGCTTGCTCGATCTTTAAGCCTATATTTAATTAATAGTAACTCTAATAAATGTTTCCCCGGTCTTAAATCCGGGGAAACATTTATTCTTAAAAACCGTGGAGATAACGATCAACGCTCCTGAATGTATCAACTTACTGAAAACAGGTTTTGCAAAGGAAAACAGACGCAAGATAAACTATCAAAAAAGAGACCGTGTAGTAGAATTAGAGCAAAAGAAAAAAATCACTACCACCTGCTGGAGAGGCGGCGAGAAACTTTTAATGACTTTCAGAACATTTTCTTGTTTTAAAGTAAGAAAGTGCTCTGATAAAAGCACTTATTTGCGGACAACGTTCGCATTTGCTTTCAAACTGGTCGGCCCGCTTCAGCAAACCTTCATCCATCAGATGCAGGCTCCCAAAGCTCCGAAATTGAACATTTTTTCGTTTAAGATAACGCCGCCATGGGCTTTACTACATATTTAGGATAGGATAATATTTGTTCATTCTATAAATTTAAGTGAAAGGAAAACAGTATAGATAAACTGGCTTCCAATCAATTCAGAGAAATCAAAGAATTTCACTCTATGTGAAAGTGGTTTTCAGGAGAACCAAGATGGAAAATGAGAATAAGAAGACAAGAGTTCTGGTAATCGGCAGCGAAGCAGCTTACCAGGAGATGATCGGCAAAAGTCTTGACGAGTTTGAAGTCTTGAGCGCGACCAGCGAAGATGAAGGCTTGACACTAGCTCGCAAAGAGCGACCCGACGCCATTGTTCTAGGCTACCTGGAACCACGCGGCACAGCTTACGGCCTGCATAGAAAACTGCGGAGCGGTTGGATAACCAAAAACACGCCTCTCCTCATTGTTGAAATGGGTGGTGACGAAAACAGTGACAAACGCTGGACTCGCCAGGAAGCTCTGGAGATGGATGCGGATGACTATATTACCATCTCAGCTGATGACAGTGCTTCAATATCACTGCTCAAGGAGACTATCGGCCTGACTGAAAAGATTACGGTCAGAATGGATGAGCGGGCCAGCACCTTGAAGGGTAAGCTGTTAGAACCAAACGATTTCTGCATCACCTGGGAACAGATACCTGGACGCGGTGCCTTTGAGATAGCACATGACGAGGTTCTCGATAACGTCGCCCAAGCGGCCGCCGGCGGCAAAGTTGATGCCATCAGCGTCACTGATAACCCTGGCGGCAACCCGGCACTCTCAACCGAGATGCTTTGTGTGCAGATTAGAAAAGCCGGCATGGAACCATTGGTTCACCTGGCCTGTCGCGATAAAAATAGAAGTGAGATTGAAAGCCTGCTCTGCGGTATGGCTGCTGAAGGAATCAAAAATATACTGGTTCTAACTGGCGACTACTCCGGCTCCGACGCCTTTGAAGGCCTGGCAAAGCCGGTTTTTGACCTTGACCCTCCCAATGTTTTACGCCTGGTTGAGAAAATGAACGACGGCCTGGAACACAAGGCAGGGCGTAAAACTATCAAACTGGCGGCCACCGATCTCTATGCCGGTGCCTGCGTCTCCCCTTTCAAGAAACTTGAATCGGAATTGATGGCCCAGTATGCCAAACTCAAGAAAAAAATAGAAGCCGGCGCAAAATTTGTTATTCCCCAGCTGGGCTATGACGCGCGGAAGTTTCACGAAATACTGACCTGGCTTAAGGTTAACAATTATAATGTCCCGGTAATGATGAACATCTACGTCCTCCCATTTGGAACGGGACGTTTCATGAACGGCAACGGTATTCCCGGATGCATCGTTACCGATAAACAGGTGGCTGAGCTGGCCGAAGAGAAAAAGGCCGCCGACAAAGGCAAATCGGCCATGCTCCTGAAAGCGGCCAAGATGTATGCGCTCGGCAAGGGCATGGGCATGGCGGGTGCTCACATCGCTGGTCATGGCATAACCTATGAACAGGTTGAATTTATCATTGACAAGGGTGAAGAGCTCGCGGCCAACTGGGAGAGTCTGGTGACTGAATTTGACTATCCCCAGGAAGATGGCTTTTACCTTTTCGAAAAAGATGAAAAAACCGGCCTCAATACCGAAGTTTACGCCGAACGGATGAGTAAGCCTAAAGCACCATTGATGTACAAATTTACGCGCTTGGCCCACCATCTGATTTTTGAGGAAAAGAGCCCGGTCTTTAAGGTCTTAAAACCTGTATTGGGCTGGGTTGACAACTCGACACTGCCCAAACACATTATGGACTATTGTGAACATATGGCAAAAGTCTCGATGTTCAACTGTATGAACTGCGGTGACTGCGCCCTCTTTGATACGGCTTACGTATGCCCGATGTCACAATGCCCGAAAAGCCAGAGAAATGGCCCTTGCGGGGGCAGCTATGAGGGCTGGTGTGAAGTCTATCCCAATGAGAAGAAATGTATCTGGGTGCAAGCTTATGATCGGCTGAAACCCTACCATGAGGAAGATAATATTGCCGCCTATACGGTACCCCCGTGTAACTGGCAACTCTGGCAGACCTCTTCCTGGCTGAACTTCTATATGGGTCGTGACCACTCCGCTAAACGACTGGGGATCAAACCACCGGAACCTAAGGAAACCCCACAAAAATAGACGCAGTAGTTGCGTATAGAGCAAGGTAATGAATTCTCGTTTATAATACCTGAAAAAGCCCTGCTTCATCGCTTGATGAGGCAGGGCTTTTAATTGGGAGCGACATTGTATAAAGTAGATTCTATAAACAGAGGCCAAAATCCGACACTAGGACTATTAAGTCTGCGGCAAACCTCGACAAAAATCTCTGAAATCTATCATGAGATAATGAAAATTGCCGGCATATCAGGCGACTACAGCTGCTTCAGAGCACCCCCGGAAAAAATCGATGAAAGTTTACAAAAATTCATCGAACTCGGACTTACCGGAATAAATATCGGCCCTCCGTACCAGGCAGAGATAATCCCCTGGCTCGCAACCATCTCGGAAGGGGCCAAAATGATTGGTGCCGTCAACACGATAGTCCGTCACGGACAATTTTTTAAAGGCTTCAACACTAATGCACTGGGTCTAATGGATGCCCTGACAGCGGCTGGTCTGAAAACAGCGGGATGTACATCGGCCCTGATATTGGGCTCCGGTGGAAATGCCAGAAGTGCGCTTTTTCTTTTGCACTGGCTTGGTGTTCCCGAGATTACCGTTGCCGGACGCAACCTCAGTAAAACTGAGGACGTAACCTCGCATTTAGGTGGCGGACAACCAATGTTGTTAGAGGATGCACTGAAAAAAACCGAGACTGCCAATATCGTTATCAACGCCACTAACATTTCAAGCGCAAAAGAAGACCTTGAACTGGCCCATCGACTTAAACAGATGCCACTTACTGAATGTCGCATGGTGGTTGATTTCAATTACAACAATGAAGATAATATCTGGCATGAGTTAGCCCGGTCACAACCATGTTCTTTTCTAGACGGAATAACCTTGCTTGCATATCAGAGCAGACACGCTCTAACCCTCTGGACCGGCAAACAAATTCCGCTTGATACAGTTAGCGAAGCCCTGCAAATATAAAATTATAATCAATAACTCTTTTCCATAATCGGCAATCTTACCGTGAAGGTACTTCCTTGATCGGGCTGGCTCGTCACTGAGATAGAACCATTAAGCTTGTCCACCAGACTTTTCACAATCGAAAGCCCGAGCCCGGTTCCGGTAATATAACGGGTTTTTTCGGTTTTAATCCGAAAAAACTTGGTAAACAACTTATCGATCTGGCGCGCCTCCATACCAAAGCCATTGTCAATAACAGCGACTTGAAGCTGATTATCCAACAGTTCCAACTGTACCTTGATCGAACCTCCATCCTGAGTATATTTAATGGCATTGGCAATAAGATTGCCGAAAATACTCTCTAACGCCATCGGATCCGCAAACACCGGCGGTAAGTTTTTTTCAACCGGCAGTTCAAGTTCCAGGCTCTGTTTGCGGCTCTCAGCTTGAGCTTTAATAAAATCAACAATGCTCTCTAAGAGCTCATCAACCAAAACTGGTTGCGCCTCCTCTCCTGCATGGCCCTCCTCAATGCGTGAAAGATCAAGTAAATCACCGATCAATGAGATCAGTCCATTAGTTTTTTCACGCGCCCGGGAGAGCAGATATTCATCATTTTCCGGTTTTTTCTCAACCATTACCAACTGCTCATGAATGGTTGAAAGGGGAGAGCGTAATTCATGTGAAACCTTAGCCACAAAATCAGATTTCAACTGATCCAACGCTTTCATAGCCGTTATATCCGCAAGGATAAGCACAGCCCCGAGGCACTCTTTCTCTTCACCCAAAATACAGCGCCCTTCAGCCATCATAAACTTGTTGTCCGGCAAAGCCAATTCGTAGCTTGAAGAGTCGTTGCCCGAAGGGCAATCACCTTGCGAAAGAGCCATAACCCGTTCACAAAAACCCTCATCATCAACATATTCCCCAATTTTCTTTCCCGGTTTCAAAGTGACATCCAAATTAAGGTACAAGAGAAAAGCGGGGTTCATCAAAACAACCACCCCTTCAGTATTAGTGACAACCATCCCGTTAGGCAGGGATTCAATGATGGTTCGGGTTCGGCTCTTCTCATTATCAAGATCTAACAGGGTGCGATTGCGCTCTTTTTCAAGTCTTTCGGCTTCAAGGGAGAGTTCCATTCGTTCCTGGGCCCGGCGCACAACCATCCTTAGGCTATCGGGTTCAAACGGTTTAGGAATAAAATCATAGGCCCCTTTTTTCATCGCTTCGATCGCCGTCTCAAGCGTAGCAAACCCGGTCACCACGATAACCATAATTTTTTCATTAAACTCTTTAATCCGAGCTAAGACCTCCATCCCGCCTATCCCCGGCATCTTGAGATCAAGAAAAACAATATGCACTGGTTCAGCATAGATAATTTCCAAACCCGCCGCTCCGCGGGATGCCGTCGAAACCGTAAACCCCATGCGCGACAAGATACGCTCAGCCCCCTCACGGATACCCTGTTCATCATCAACTACCAGAACATGTAAAGAATTTTCACTCTTATTCACTTTATTCTCCTTCTTCGCAGATTTTTGCTAACGGCAGCGTAACGATAAAAGATGTTCCTTTTCCAGGCCGGCTTCGGGCAAAAATATTTCCCCCATGATTTTCAACGATACCATAAACCATACTCAACCCAAGCCCGGTTCCCTTCCCTTCTTCTTTGGTTGTAAAAAAATGGTCAAAAATATGGGGCAGAACATCCTCAGGGATGCCGGTTCCGGTATCAGAAATCTCAATACATACCCGGTCTCCATGTGAAGGCATACAACAACATGGACACTCCATAACCTTAATATTATCATCCTCTTCACTATAATAAATAGGCTCACCTTGGGACGGAAAGCTGGTCCTAACCGTCAGCGTACCCTCACTCTCAGCTGTTCCTTCAACATTCATGGCATCAACCGCATTGAGGATCAAATTCATCAAAAGATGGTTAAGTTGTTGAATGTCAGCATCAACCAGAGGCAGTCCCTCGGCCAGGTATTTATTAATCTCGATATTATGGAAAATAGGCTGACTTTCGAGCAGAAAAAGAGTTCGTTCAATTGCTTGATTAATATCGCAAGGCTGCATAAACTGGCGCGTCTGCCGAGAAAATTCGAGCAGTTCCTTGACTGTGTCACGACATCTTTCAGCATCCCGCAAAACCCGGTTTAAGTCATCTTTGACATTATCGGAAAGCTCATTCTCTTCCATTATCAATTTAGTAAAAAGAATGATTCCTCCCAGAGGATTATTTAGCTGATGAGCAACCCCGGCAGAGAGTTTGCCCAGTGATGCCATTTTCTCAGACTGGAGTAGTTGAAGCTGGGTTTTTTCAAGCTCCTTCTCCATCTGCATGGTCTCGCGCAGGTCGCGAAAATACCCAATAGTCGCGACTTCCCGGTCTTCCTTATAAACAATTGACGCATTCAGACGCACGGGAACCGGCTGAGAGTCTTTACCTTTCAAATCAATATAGTGTGATTTTAGTTTGCCCTTTCCCCCGTAGTCATTACTTCTCAATCTCTTCATAACATCCCGAGCTTCATTTCCCCGAGCATAGATATCAGAAACCTCCAGTTCTTCAAAAGCCTCTTTGATGTTGTAACCAAGAATTTCACCGACAGCATTATTGAAAACAACAAGTTTCCCGTTCATGTCGGCAGCCACCACACCATCAACTGAACTGAGCAGGAGGTTATGCAAAAAAGCACTTGACTGATTCATTCTCTCTTCCAGCCAGACCAGTACCGAAAGATCAAAATCAACCACCACCAAAGCATCAATCTTGCCATCTAAGAAAAGAGGATAACTAAAAATACAAGCCATCTTTTTCTCGTCCCAATCATGCTTACCCAGATAAGTAGGCACCCCACTCTGCAATGATCCAACCACCGGACACAATTCGCAAGGCTTATCGTTATGACGAAACTGCTCGTAACAAAAACGTTTGGTAATTTTAATCTCAGGATGATTAAGGCCATGATCATTAACCGCCAGAATCTCAAAATCAGGTGAAATGACAATTAATTTTCTCTCAAAAGCATGAACCGCCCTAAGTAGATATTCTTCCCGATCAGTGATCGAATGCATTATAATCCTCCAGCCGCCTTTTGCTTATCATAATAAGACAAATTAAGCTTACTCCTATTAGTAAAAAGAGGTCAAGGGTAAAGTGTTCTCACGGCTCAATTATCTCGCAAGCTCGCAGCCGCAGGGTTGCGCTGCTGTTTCAGTTGCATGTCAATTTCAGACAATGGTAACGGTGCAAGTGAGGCCAAGGTAGAACTGCGAACCAGAGCCGCTGGACGATTCTCATAGACATGAAAGCCATTCTCGAAAAGGCCCATCCTTACTGCTGTGGCCGTGGAGTAGGTGGTGACCAGAAGATCGGCGGTGCCGATCCGGCTCAATTCAGCGAAATATTCACGGGTCCAGAGTTGGTGGTTGTGAGCCGGACTGAAAGGATCGTGAAAAACAATATCAACTGAAAGCGTAAGCTCTTTGAGCCAGCTCCTGGCATCTACCGGAATAATCTCAATTGCCAGATCAGACCCGGAAAAGGTAAGATTTTTTGCCAGTTTCTTAATCAGCGGCTTCAGCTCGGTAAATTCTTCGGGATAGGGAAACTCTCCCAGACCGGCAAGCAGCTGCCGGTTATGCTCCGGCGAAATTATCTGCAGACGGCCGCGATAACCCTGCCGGCGCAGATACCAAATCAGACAAAGAGTATTATACCCCAGGCCGAAACAGATATCTAACACGACAATCTGTTTATGCCCGCGGATACGATACTGCCAGGCCGGGAGCACGTGCTTGTAGAGGGCCTCAGTCAAGGCACCATCTTTGGTTGAATGATAGTGTTCACCGACACTGGCGCAATAGAGGGTGCGACTGCCATCGCCGGAGAGAGTGGTTTTAAGCACAGGCTGACTCACATTTTAAGAGATTGTCTTTTTAGTAAAAAGCGTTAGGCACCGATTCTACTCAATTTATCATTGCTTTGAAAGTAAATTTCTCATATAATGATCAGCCGGTTTATTCTGTTGCTGAGCTGACTGAGTAAAAAGTTTATATCACTTTTCAACTTAATGCGGTTAATTTTTACGATTTCAATAAGCACCGTCCCAGTTAGTGACCCAAATTTTGCTTAAAATTAATACTTGACTGACTGGCACTATTATTGAAGGCCATAGCATTCCTGACGGAAGCCGGTTTTCCGTCATCCACCTGCAACGCGGCGGTAAGCTAAAGATCGCTGTGAAAGGAGTCGACAATGAAATTAAAACAGATCTCAATTTTTCTCGAGAATTCACCTGGTCGCCTGCAAGAAACAACCAGAGCTCTAGGTGATGCCGGCATTAATCTCCGCGCCCTGACCCTGTCGGAAGCGGCAGATTATGGGGTTTTACGCCTGCTCGTTTCAAATGTCACTAAAGCTCGGCAGGTCATGATGGAGAAACAGTTTCCTGCCCGCATTGATGATGTGGTTGCGGTCGCGATTGAAGATCAGGCCGGAAGCCTGGCCGAGGTCTTGAAATCGTTAAACGATGCCAACCTCAGTGTCCGTTACATGTATGCTTTCAGCGGTTTTACTGATAATCGAGCGGTCATGATTTTCAGTTTCTCCGACACCGACAAAGCCATTGAAGTATTACAAAAAACCGGTCAGAATCTACTGTCAGCTGAAGCTTTCGGCATGCTCGACAGTACAGAAGGCTAAGGAGAAATATGATGAGTCAGAAAAAAGAGTTTAAAAAATTTGCAGTTGTCGGTGCGGGCCCGGTAGGTTGTATTGTCGCAGCTTATTTAGCTCACGGTGGCCATGATGTTACCCTGTGCGATATTGTGCCCGAGCTGGTCAACTCCGCTGTTGATCCCGGAATCAAGATTGATGGCACCGAAGAGCTTGAACAAAAAGTAACCCGAGGAATCACCAATATAGATGATCTCGCCAACGATCCACCTGATGTTATCATTATTACGGTCAAGGCTACGGTTTTGCACCTTATCGCATCATCTATCGAAGGTTTTATCACCGATGACATGTATGTGGTCAGCTGGCAAAACGGCATTGACACCGAACTGGTGCTTGCCGAAACTCTGGGCCGTGACAGAGTTATCAGGGCGGTCGTCAACTACGGCTGTGGTTTGGTAAAACCGGGCCATGTCCATCTCGCCTTCCACCATCCGCCCCATTTTTTACAAGAACTTGAGCCCGCTGGCAAAGAGGCTGCATTGGGCATTGCTGAAGCCCTCTCAAAAAGCGGTCTGAAAACCGAACGCACCGACTCAATTGTTGACATGGTCTGGCGTAAATCGATCATGAACGCCTGTATGAATCCGGTCTGTGCGGTCACCGGCATGACTATGGCTGAGGTCATCCGTGACCCAATTGTTTTTCAGATTGTTGACAATCTTATCAAAGAGGGTGTACAAGTGGCCCGTGCCAATGAAATCGGCCTCGGCTGGAATTACTATCCCTACGCCACCAACTACCTGAAAACCGCCGGCGACCACAAACCCTCAATGCTGGTTGACATCGAAAACAAACGCCGCACCGAAGTCGATTTCATCAACGGTAAAATCGTTGAATACGGCCAGCAGGCTGGAGTTGAAACCCCCTACAACCTGATGATCAAAGCGTTGGTCAAAGCGTTGGAACCAAAATAGAATAGCTTTAACCTGAGGCCACGAACAGATTACTTCTTTTCGTGGCCTCGCAACAACAATCAAGCAACTTACTGGCGGTAAACGCCCGCATTAGGACGACTATGGATCGTGAATTTTACCTGAAATTTATTAACGCCTGCGCTAATCGGCAACATCTTGAGACCGTGAAAGAGCTTATCGAAGGCCAGCTTAAAACACCGGCTACGGTGATGATCCAGGGAAAAGGCGATGCCGATTTACCCATCATTACCGCACATCTTGAAAAAGAGAGTGGCTTAGTTCGGCCTCATGGCGGAATGGCAACAATTCCAGCCGCTTTTGGTGATAAAGCAGAGATCATGCTGATTCCAGTCTTCATTTATGAGACCGATAAAATTGAGGAACGCTACCTTGATTATGAAGCGGCACACATCACCGCCCTGCTGGATCGTGAAGGCGAATATGCAAACTATAAAAAGTATTTTCTAAATCCGCCCGCTCAGGATGCCAAATACTCTGAGAAACTTGATTATCTGAAACATGTCGCCCGCCGCATCCTGATCCACGACCAGACCGCCTTTTTCCTCCTCCATCCGGACAAGGCCAAAGAGACCGTGCGCTCACTGATTCTCTATCAATTAGGCGAACGTCTGGCCTGGTATCTAGATAAAATTGAGATTGACAAGGAGAAAGCGGTTGATGATCTCTGCAAATTCCTCGATAAGTTTGCCGCAGATGACCCCTTCTATGGAGATTTTGATATCAGTAACTATTTTCGCCAGACGCTAATTGCCATGAGTTTCTTTTAAGTGACGAATTCTCCCACAATAGCAATTATCGGGGCCGGGCTGGCCGGCTGTGAAGCCGCCTGGCAGCTGGTGCAGCGGCAAATTCCGGTTACCCTCTACGAGATGAAACCGGAACGCTTCTCGCCGGCCCATTCCAACCCTGACCTGGCCGAACTGGTCTGCTCGAACTCTTTACGCGCCAACCAGCCGACTAATGCCGCCGGACTTTTAAAAGAGGAGATGCGTACTTTCGGCTCGTTGATCATGGCTGTCGCCGAAAAAACCAAGGTTGCGGCCGGCAACGCCTTAGCCGTTGATCGTCAGACATTTGCCCGTGAAGTCACTGAAAAAATTGAAACTCACCCCTTAATTACTCTCATTCGCCAAGAGATCACCACACTCCCTGATGCAGAAATTATCATTATTGCCAGCGGCCCGTTAACCTCAAATGCCTTATGCGAGGCACTCACCCCATTAACCGGAGAAAGACTGCACTTCTATGATGCTACCGCGCCGATTGTGAGTGCCGAAAGTATTGATTATAACATAGCTTTTCGCGCCAATCGTTACGCAGATGCGGATGAGGTGGGCGATTATATAAACTGCCCAATGAATGAAGAGCAATATCTTAGATTGATTGAGACTATCGCTGAGGGGGATCTGGTTGCGAGCCGTGACTTTGAGGAGATAAAGGTCTTTGAAGGCTGTATGCCGATTGAAACAATGGTCAGCCGCGGCCCTTTGACACTGGCCTTCGGCCCCTTGAAACCCAAAGGTTTAATTGACCCTAAAACCGGGCGCGAAGCCTATGCCACAGTTCAGCTGAGAAGTGAAAATGAAGCGGCGACGATGTATAATCTGGTTGGTTTTCAGACCCGCTTAACCTTTCCCTGGCAGGAGAAGGTAATTCATCTGATTCCCGGCCTGGAAAAAGCCGAGATACTGCGCTTCGGCACGATGCATCGCAATACTTTTATCGATGCCCCCAAAGTTTTAAATCAATTCTTTCAACATCAGCAGGAGAAAAATATCTTTTTTGCCGGCCAGATCAGCGGGGTTGAAGGCTATCCGGAATCAACCGCATCCGGCCTCATTGTTGGCTTGCAGGTAGCGGCCCTGACCAATAAACAGGATTTTTTAAGTTTTCCCGAAACCACCGCTTTCGGCGCCCTGACCAGCCATATCGGCAACACTCACAGTAAAAACTTTCAGCCCATGAATATCAATTTCGGACTCTTTCCTCCGTTAAGCGGTAAAAAGAGACGTAAACGGGAGCGCCTTGAAGCCAAAGCTGAACGGGCTCGTCAGGATCTCAAGGCCTGGCTTGCAACTGCTACAATCTAACGATAAAACTACTCACAGCCAAGCATTTCCAACAGATCACGCAACTCCTCCGCCGATTTGAAATCCAACTCAATCCGCCCGCGGCCGTCGCTTAAGCGGCGAATCCGGGTACCGGAAGAAAAAATCTTTTTAAGCTTTTCCGCAAGTAGTTTATCGGCATGAGCCTGGACAGCAAGACTGGCTTTTTCCGCCTCCGAAGCCTCTTCGGCAACTCTCGGCAGGCCCTCTTTTTTCAGCTTCCGCACCAGTTTTTCGAGCTCACGAACTGAGAGTTTTTTACTCAATGATTCATTCAGGGCATACTCCTGAATCATCTCGTCGGTAAGGGCCAGAAGGGCGCGACCATGGCCCATGCTCAGTTCACCTTGGGCTAAAGCCTGCTGCACTTTCTGCGACAGTTTCAAGAGCCGCAACATATTCGTAATTGTCGTCCGGTTTTTACCTAAAATTTTAGCTACATTCTGATGCGTCAAAGCAAATTCATTGACCAGTCGCTCATACCCTAAAGCCTCTTCCAGAGGATTAAGATCTTCGCGCTGCAGGTTTTCAATCAGGGAGACCTGTAAACCCTTAGCATCATCAATATCCATGACGATCACCGGCACTTCATTCAACCCGGCCCGGGCGGCGGCCCGCAGGCGCCGCTCCCCGGCGATCAGGGTAAAATGACCCGGAGTCACCGCCGGTTTTACCAGCAGCGGCTGAATTACGCCATGCTCTTTTATCGATTGCGCCAGCTCGGCCAGGCTCTCGTCAACAAAATGCCGCCGCGGCTGATCCGGATCAGCGTCGATATGTCGAATCTGACAGTGTAGCAACTGGCCTTTTTCCGGGTTCACAGCATCGGGCAGCAGGGCTCCGATACCGCGACCTAAACCACGTTTTAAAACCGATTTTTTCTGAGCGGGAATATCCATAAAGACCTCTATCTATTTCTGCCGGGAGATAAACTCTTCCGCCAGACGAAAGTAGGCTTGCGCCCCTTTTGAAGTAACATCATAAAGTGCAATCGGGCGGCCGTGACTGGGAGATTCACTTAAACGGACGTTGCGGGGAATAACGGTTTCGTAAACCAGATGGGCAAAGTGGCTGCGGGCCTCTTTTTCCACCTGCCGGGCCAGGGTTGTCCGGCTGTCAACCATAGTCAGCAGAATACCTTCTAAAAAAAGCTGCGGATTCAAGCCGTTTTTAACCCGCTCAACGGTATTTAGGAGCTGCCCCATTCCTTCCAAAGCATAATATTCGCTCTGCAGAGGAATGAGAATAGAGGTTGCGGCGGTCAACGCATTGATGGTTAAAAGCCCTAAAGAGGGGGAACAATCGACAATAATATAGTCAAACTCAAAAAGTAGCAGATCAAGCTGCTGCTTAAGGTAAAATTCACGCTTGACACAGGAGAGAAGTTCAACCTCGGCCCCGATAAGATCCTGAGTCGCAGGCAGAAGAGAGAGAAACTCAAGGCTGGTCGAATGAATTGCCGCACGGGCCTCACACTCACCCAGCAGCCAGTGGTAAACATCACAGTTTGGGAGCACTTCGCAACCGACCCCACTGGTGGCATTAGCCTGGGGATCAAGATCAATCAACAAGGTTTTCTGCTCAGCAATCGCCAGTGATGCGGCCAGATTAACAGCGGTTGTGGTCTTGCCAACCCCGCCTTTCTGGTTTGCTATGGTAACGATTTTAGCTGGTTTCATGTTGAATTTTTCTTATCATGCCAAGATAGATGTCTGAGCCCCGACCGGGCAGTTTAGTTTTCTCAAGTTTTTCAAGGATAAGTTCCGGCCATTTTTCAAGCTCTGACATTATCGCCTCAGGCTCCGGATGGGCATCGCTGAAAAGCAGTGCCCCCTGATTTTTCAACAGCGAGTCAGCCACCGGCACGACCTCGCGCAAAAGAGCCACAGCGCGGGTCACTACCGCAGAAAAACGCTGTTCGAAAACATCTCTAGCATTTCCCTGACTTAAATGCAAATGGATGATTTCAACATTTTTCAAATCCAGCTGCCGCCGGATATAATCCAGAAACAGAGTCTTTTTCCGGCGTCCGTCAACCAGCACAAACCGGCTTTGCGGCCGGACAATCGCCAACGGCAGACCAGGAAATCCGGGGCCCGTGCCAAAATCGAGGATTTCTCCCTCTTCCCCTAAAGCCACAGCATAGTTTAAAGAATCGAGGAAATGCTTATTAATGATCTCTACAGACTCACTGATCGTAGTTAAGCTGTAGGTTTTATTCCAGCGCTGCAGCTCAGTAAGATAGATCTTAAACTGTTCAATCTGCCGGCCTGAAAGCGCAAAACCCAATTCGTAAGCACCATGGATAAGTGCATCCATATACATGATTCTACTTACCTACACAAAACTGAGAAAAAACTATATCTAAAAGGCCTTCCGCATCACGCGATTCGGCACCGGTAATTGCGCGCAGGCAAAAACGAATCTGATGTAGCTCCTCAGCGAGCATATCCAACGGTGGAGCCCCGGTTTTCAGCAGTTCCAGGGCCTCAGTTAAGCTGGCAGATACCTTACGTAAAAGATCATAATGGCGCTGCTGTGAAATCATGACTGCTGTATTACCACTCACTACCGTTTGGGTTTCAATAAAACCAGCGAGTCCGGTAACTACGGCATCTATCCTGATTTGTTCCCGAGCCCCGACACAACCTAAAATCTCTCCTTCATAGACAAATCGGCGGCGGAGCTCACTCTCGGAAAAAGCAGGCTCTTTATCCTGTTTATTAAGTAGTAACAAGTGCGGTTTATCCCTGATTTTCCGGTAAAGTTCAACCTCAAAATCTGTTAATGACTGACTCTGATCCAGCACCAGAAGAACGAGTGCTGCCTGCTCCAGCCACTCTTTTGTCCGTGCCATCCCCAAGGCCTCAAGTTCAGCCTGCGGGCTATCAAGCGCCGAATTTTCATCAAGTCCAGCGGTATCTGAAAGCTCAACCTTGATGCCCCCGATTTCGAGACTGGCACTGATAACATCCCGGGTCGTTCCGGAGATAGCACTGACTAAAGCCCGGTCTTCGGCTAACAGAGCGTTCATAAGACTCGACTTACCGACATTCGGCCGCCCGACCAGAACTACTTTGATGCCGTTGTAAAGCAGGCGACCGCGTTGATAGGAGGCGAGCAGATCGCGACACTTTTGCTCAAGTTCCTGTAAAGATACTACCACTTCGGGCCGACTGTAATTGAGACCTTCTTCAGCTAACAGATCAATCTCAACCTCTACCGCAGCTAAAATCTGATTAATCTGAACCAGCATTTTATTGACAAATTCAGAAAGCCCCCCGGCCAGCTGAGCCGTTGCCGCAGCTAGACCGGCTTCACTTTCAGCCTCGATCAGGGAGATCACCGCTTCAGCTTGAGTTAAATCGAGACGCCCGTTAAGGTAAGCTCTTTTCGTAAATTCACCCGGCGGGGCAGCTGCAGCCCCGAGACTGAAAAGCAGAGAGAGGATTTTTTTGCTGTTATAGAGACCGCCGTGACAATGAATCTCGGCCATCTTCTCACCAGTATAGGAACGCCCGGCCGGCATCAGCGTGAGCAGAACCTGATCAAGTTTCTGCCGGCTGTCAGGAGCATAAACATAACCCAGATAGAGGTGAAAATAGTCGGGATCGGATGGCCAGGGATCAAAGATCCGACTGGCAATCTTATGGGCTGCCATTCCACTCAAACGAATGATAGCAATCCCACCGGCTCCCGGCGGAGTTGAGAGAGCGGCTATGGTTTCCATCCCGATTTCACTCATTTTTAATCTTCGGCTTCCCTCAAAACTAATTGCCTTCGACGTTACGCACGCGAAAACCCGTCCCTGACTCTTCTTAAGAAACCGGTTCTAACTCAAACGTGCGGAACAAGATATTCCTTTTGAAGCAACAAAGCCACCCAGGTACGAAAAAATTGATCTTTTAATTCGTACCCGCGTGGCTCTTAATAATATTCATCTCTTTGCCAGCCTCTTATGGTTCAGGCGGTTCGAGGTTAGACTGTCACCTATTATTTATACCGCTTCAGCTGCAGCCGGTTTTGGTCGTGAGCGACGACGCTGGGCATTATTGGGATAGATCACAACTTTTTTGAATTCACCATCGCCTTTACTTCGTGATCTCAACTCCTGATCATCCTGCAAGGCCATATGGACCAGACGACGATCATGAGCATTCAGGGAATTAATCGTTACCGGTTTACGCAGACGTTTAGCTTTGGCCCCAAGCCGCAGAGCCAATCCTGAAATATCATCTTCATGACGTTGTCTGAAACCATCGCAATCAATAAAAATCCGGCCCCCTTTCTGGCCATGCATCTTATTCATCAAAAACTGCAGTGCATCCAGAACGGCTCCTCTTTTATTGATCAGGATATCCAGATCATCAGCCTTGATATCAATATAGAGTTCGCTTTCCTGCAGAGAAGAATCGATCTTACCGTTTTCAATTTTAATCAACTCAAGAATATGGTTCAATGAAGAACAGATCAAAGGAGCATCAAACTCCGGAATCAGACGTTCTATATTTCCACCCTCAGTACATGACTGATCCGTTCTGAAACTCTTCTGCCGCTGCGATCTCGGCTTGGATTTAGAACGGCCGCCCGGGTTATCCCTTGCGTCCTCTGATTCATCTCCGAAGGTTGATTTAATCAGATCCTGAACCAGTTCTTTGCCGCCGAGCTCAGTTTTACACACCCTGATCAAAGCACTTTTACCGCCCAGAATGCCGAAAAGTTTCTTGCTTTCCCGCCGCACAACCTCGTATTCAAGCTCAGCTTCACTAATATGATGGGCAAAACAGGCTTTTTCTACTGCTTCCTTGACATCCTTGCCGGCAAATTCTAAATCTGTAGACATTTTTCTTTATTCCTCTTAACTCTGTTTATGATGTCGCCACTTGGCGCATAACCATATATTGCTGTCCGATGGAGAGCACATTGTTGACCAGCCAGTAGAGTACCAGGCCCGCAGGAAAGTTGAGAAACATGAAGGTAAATATGATGGGCATAAAGAGCATCATCTTGGCCTGCATGGCATCTCCGGTGGATGGTGTCATTTTTTGCTGCAGAAACATTGTCGCCCCCATAATCAGAGGGGTTACATAATAGGGATCCTTGGCGGAAAGATCAAGAATCCAACCAAAGAAAGGAGCATGGCGCAATTCAATTGCAACCATCAAAGCCCGGTAGAGAGCGAAAAAGACCGGAATCTGGACAACGATAGGCAGACAGCCGCCGAAAGGGTTGACCTTGTTTGTCCGGTAGAGATCCATCATCTCCTTGTTGAGACGGGCTTTATCATCCTTGTATTTCTCTTTCAACTTGGCGAGTTTGGGCTGAACCAATTTCATCTTGCCCATCGATTTATAGCTTTTCTGTGAAAGCGGATAAAAGGCAAGTTTTATAAGGATCGTCAGGACAATAATCGCGATGCCGTAGTTGTGAACATACTGATTGAAAAAATGCAGCATCTGTACCAGCGGCCGGGCAATTACTCCAAACCAGCCATACTCAATGGAGTTCTCAAGATGAACTCCCAGACTCTGCAGAATAACTCCCTTTTTCGGACCGATATAAACTTTTACACGATCCGCCTGGTTCACCTGTAAGCCGGTAACCAGATGGGTTGCGTCGAGGCGTTCTATCGTACCCGCTGTCTGCGAAATTGACATCTCATCCGGAGCGATGATAGCACTGATAAAATATTTTTTGGTAACACCGAGCCAGGTAATCGGACCCATCAACTCCTGCCGGCTTAATTTTTTCTCTTTTTTTGAAGGTTTATAGAGTTCCTCACCAATATACCCGAGAACGCCGCTGTAAACATAGCGGGCTTTCTCTTCCAGATCTTTCGTGTGAGCCCAGTTAAGTTTCACTGAATCTACTTTATGGGTTACACCCGCTCTGTCGATATACGAATAGATAACTTCCAGCAAGTAACTTTCCGGCTGAAAAACAAACTCTTTGATCAAGCTGTCTCCTGAGCTAAGTTCAGCCTTTAACTGTAAGCTTTTCGGGGTACCGCTGAGATCGACAACCTGAGTTTTATCTGATTCAAAAAGCAGGTTTTTATCGTTATACCAGACCCCCTTTATACTGACTGAACCGGACAAGGGATATGAACCCTCCCGTTCGGATGTAACCAGATTAAGATCCGGACTGTTCTGATCAAGATCAGTACGATATTCCTTCAGGGAAAAAGATTTTAACTGACCCCCTAAAGTATCAATTTCAGCCCGATAAAGAGTGCTGTTAATAGTAACTATTTCACCTTTCTCCGCTGGAATTACCGGTTCCGGTGATGTTTTTTGATCAGTTGCGGCAACCTGGCCGCGATTAACATCAGCCTCTGGCTCTACAACCTGATTTGATCTCTGGGTAACAGCAGTATTGACCTGATTCTCAGATACAACAGGATTTTTGGGTGCTGCCGGGAAAAAGTATTGAAAACCCAAAAGAACAGCTAAAGACAAGGCAATTGCTAGAATTGTACGTTTTTCCATCAGAAAAAATCCTTCAATTAAAACTGTTCCGGTTTAAACGGAAACATTTAGGGGATTTGACACCCCCGTAAGATTTTATAAACCACAAACGAAACATTCAGAGCAGACAAGGGTACAGAAGAAGAGAAACTTAAACAGGAGAAACGGTTCGAAATACCTTTTTATCAGGCCGGATCATAACCTCCGGAAAAAAGGGGATTGCATCGCACGATACGCCACCCACCCTTACAGAGACCTCTACATAAGCCATATTTCTCTAGGGCATCGAGCATATACTGCGAACAGGAAGGGGTAAAACGACATGAGCTGCCGAAGTAGGGAGCTAAAAAATACTGGTAGAATTTAATAATACTAATGCAGATTTTTTTTAACATCGGTTCAATGTCGAAGATTTTAATCTGGACCGCACACTTTTGGTCAAAATCAAACTCAACTCATCCTCCGCCGCCCCTCTTGACAACCTGCTAAAGCTTTTTTTTACAACCAGTGAATAATCAAATCCGGGAATAAAATCTGCTTTATGCTGTCTGTAGTACTCTCTGATCAGGCGCTTTATCCGGTTCCTGACAACTGCTCCGCCAACCTTGCGACTGGCTGTGATACCCACTCTTGCGCACTGTCTGCTGTTGCTCCGACGAAAAAGTACTAGATGAGATGAGTGTATCTTGCGGGCGTTATTAAAAAGCTCTGTGAACTCTCGACGCTCTCTTATACGCTCATCTTTTGGAAAACTGTACGGAGCCATGGGCAGCAAACCTTCTACCGTCTCTCTATGCCGACAAACGCTTTCTGCCTCTCTGTCTACGTCTTTTCAAAATTAAACGCCCTGCGGCACTGCTGCTTCGAGCACGAAATCCGTGCTTTCTTTTCATCTTCAAATTACTGGGTTGAAATGTTCTTTTCATGGTATTGCCGTCTCAATTTATAGATTAATGGTATTAGTCTCTATCAAAAATGGTAGTCCCAACGGGAGTCGAACCCGTGTCTCCGCCGTGAGAGGGCGATATCCTAGGCCACTAGACGATGGGACCTTGCCTGTATTTGACGAAAAATGGCTGGGAGACCAGGATTCGAACCTGGATTGACGGAGT
>JAOZQE010000026.1 GCA_029932385.1 bacterium
TAAGTATCCGCCACATCCGGTCTTTGAAGCCTATAAAGCCCGTAACAAAAAGGATATGAGTGAATTGAAGAAACAGGCAATCGGCCTGAAACTTCCTTCACCGGCTCCTTATGAGGATGTCCATTAAACCTTAAACTGAACCAGAAACGGCGGAGAGCAATCTCCGCCGTTTCTGAATTCATCAACTGGAATTTCTGACAACCATGAAATCTTTTATCAGACTTGCACTTATATCTATAACCGCCGTTTTCGCAATCTATCTTTTTGCCGGACAAACGCAGACCCAAACGCCAACCCCCGACCAACAGGTCAAGACTGAAACAACCGCGAAAACTTCTGCAGAAGTTGCTCCTGAGAATATATTATTGGCGGAAATTGACGAAAATAATATCACCGGTGCCGACTTCAACCGATATCTGGCCCTTTTTAAAAACGGCGACCAGAAACATTCTGGAACCCCGGCTCTGCGTGAGCGCCAGCTCAAAAACCTTATCAACCGCACCCTGCTTCTGGATGAGGCTGCTAAGCTAGGCTATTTCAAAGATGATAAGCTAAAAAAACACAGCTCCCTTAATACAAGCGAACATGAAACTATAGTTCTGCGTCAGTTTCTTACTGACAAAATCTCCCGGCCGGCAACCATTGATGACGCCGACCTCAACACCTACCTGGAAACCCATCCGCAAATAGAGCCCGAACAGGCTCGGGAACAGCTAACTTCGAAGCGCCAGCAACAACTGTTTCAAAAAATGATGCATGACCTGAAAAAGGAACACAATATTGTTATTCATCATGAAAATCTGACGAAGTTCTGAGCAATTTCTGAGCAAGAAACAATAAAACAACTACATCCAACAACTTCCAAACTTTTCCTAAATGTATTCCTGCGATTAAATTTTTACCGGCCTTGTACTTGAACAAAAATTATAACTTTTCAAGGCACCCTGAAATATAGGTCATTAAAGGAGAAACTTAGCTGGCTGGATGCCATACACAGATGGGTGCTGAGTTTTTATAATATTTCGAATAAATTTGTCTGTTTTCGGGTCACGGTCAGCTAGGTCGATGAGATTTCCCTTGGTATACCGCTTCTGGTCGTTTTGGATGAGTAATTGAACGTTCGGCCGTGTACTGCCGGACTTTTCCGAGCAGTGTTGGACCAAACCCATTTCACCGGTATCCATTATCAAGAGTGTTCCGGCAGGGTATACACCGAGCATGTTGACAAAAACTTTAAGAAGAACCGGATCGAAATGTTTGCCTGAGTCGACCAACATCAAACCCAAGGCCTTGTCCGGGCTCATGGTGGTTGACCGATATATACGCGGAGATGTAATGGCATCATAGACATCCACGATCGTCAGGATTCGGCCGAACAGGCTGATGGGATGTTTTCTGTTTACCGATGGATAGCCGGAATAATCATATCTAATATGGTGTTCAAAGGGAGAGACAAACAGGTGAACTTTACGGTATTTATCAGTTTTCAGCTTTAATATCATTAACGCACTGTTTATAGAGTGTTTTTTGATTTCACTAAATTCTAAATCATTTAATTTTCCTTTTTTATTCAGAATGTTTTTCGGAATCTCTATCTTGCCCAGGTCGTGAAACAATCCACAAAGACCCAGCTTTGCCAACATCTTACGCTCTATGCCGATCTCCTTACCCAATGACATGGCCAAGAGCGCCACATTCAATGAGTGAATGAACGTGTAGTCATCATACATCCGAATGGTACTGAGCGAAAAAAAAGCGCTATCGTCTTCGGCTATAATGTCGACCATCCGTTGGACCATTCGCACCGATTTTCTGATACTTGTTTCCTTTCCTGCATGCAGTTTTTCAGCTACTTCCTTTACAGAATTCAAAGAATAGTGATAGGCCTTTTTAGCGGTTTCTCTTTTTCGTACCAAGGCTTCAGATCGCTTGAACTCAGATTCCTGAGAGTCGGCGTGAAGCATAGAAGTGGGCTCCTGTATAACCTCCAGCCATTTAATATCGTTTTTTTTCAATTCTGTCTTCAGCCATTCAGCCGGGTTCTCATACTTATCAGAGAGGTTCAAAAAACGGACAAATAACAAAATTTCGTTTGTAGCAACAGTTTCCAGGTCAGCATCGAAATGAAAGCCATAAATGGAACGTTTCTCGAAAAACTGGAGCATATGATTGAATAACTTAGCATTCTTTCGAAATAGAGGCAGCTTTTCTTCCTGGATAAAAAAGCGTCCATTAACAATGTGGAGTGCAACCTGTCTGCATTGAGCACATGAAGCTTGAATGGCCTGTTTGAATTCATGGACAGCGACAATGATCGATTTATTATTGTCATCATAGAGTTGGGAGATTTGGATAAGTCTGGCAATCTCTTGCAGTAGTGCGATACCGGGAAGATTGTCTTTATGGAGATTGTCATTTACAGGCTGTAAGGTCATGATATTGGCTATTCACTCTGGTTGAAGAGGTTTCTATATCATTTTTTGGCACATCAACGCTTTGAGCTTTCATTCAGCATCAATTTAGCTTTATCAGTATTTATTTCTTTTAAGGCATATTCAGCAGCCTGACGGCGTAAAGATCTTTTAGATCTCAATATGCGGAATCTGGACAGGAAAAACAGATTTTTTTGCAAAAAGGGTAAAGATTCATCGGAGCCGCATTTTCCCAGGGAGATGTACACCCGGAAGAGGAATTGTTTATTGCCGTCTCGGATACGATGGTTTTTCAGATAGTCAAGCAGCAGTTTTTCAGTTCTTAAATCGCGTTGCTGACCGGCATATATTAAAAAGAGTTGTTGCACAACTTCATCAGGGTCTTCCAACAGCCGGCCCAATTCACTAATCATCTTCGGATTTCGGTGGTAGATTGCCTTTAAGACTTCTTTTCGAACGTCTGCTGATTCGTGGTGTAGTAGCTCAGGCAGACATTGAAAGGATTCTTTACTTTTCATAAACTTTATAACATGTATCAGAATTTCTAATAGTCCAGAATGCGTCGATGATAATAATTTATTCAAATACTCAAATTTTCGTTCTGCCAGTACACCGATGACCTCCATGAGTAATTTTTTTGTTTGATTCGATGTTGTCTCTAAAAGCATTGGAGCGAGGGCCTCAATGGCTTCAGGATTGAGCATGATCAATGCCTGATTTAAATAAACGAGTTCTTCAGGTGTGCATTCGGCAATGTGGGGCCAATCATCCTGCATGACATTCAAAAACGTCTTTGAGGAAACCGATGCAAAAAATTCTTTGAGAATGAGAATAGACCAGTGCTCCCTGGCTTTATGCTGGTCGATATTTTTTTTCAATATTTGCAAGGTTTTGTAAACACTTTGATACTTATGCTCCAACATGGCATCTTGAAGTTCCTGATTTAAGAAGGCCATGACTTCGGAAAAATCATCGGGTTGTGTCTGCTGTTGAAGAATGTACAGCAGGATATATAGAACATATTCGATTCGTTCCCGGTCATTCTCTTCTACAAGCATATTACGAAGATGCTCTTGATCTTCCGAGGTAATCTCCCACAATAGCCGATTCTGGATCGGGGTTTGAAAAGACTGATCCAGGAGAGTATTGTCAATACCCTCAACCTCCAGACCCGGGTCGTCTTGGGATGATTCGTTCACCCCTGATTCAGGAATTTCAAAATCTTCACTGGTGTCGAAACCAACATCCTCCGACCTATAAGATAAGCAAGGCAAGTCCACCTCCCATAGGGCTGTAACAACATCGTTTTCTGAATCTTCGGTGAGAACTTGATACTTTTGCAGAATTTCAAGGAAGCTGTTAATTTCCCATAGTGCTATCGACTGATGAAATTCAAGCTGGTAGATCCCGTCTCGAAACAGGATGAATGCCAGATTTTCCTCATCCCTGGGGCCTTCGATTACTACTTCGTCCTGGTAAAGAATCTTGTGTCGATCGATATTAAAAACAAGATCTCCATGTTGATCAATAAAATTATCCAAAATATCTTTCAAGGAGTTCAGCGAGGTCTGATATATGACGTGTTCAGAAGGGTACAAGAGAAGTTTTTTGAAAGCACCATTCAGCGCAATTAAAACCTGTCGGACAAGAGTCAGAGTATCTCCGACAGGTTCTTTGCCTTGAGAATAATACTTTATCATTATGGGACCACAATCCTACTGTCTTTTTGATTTTGGAGACAAAACCCGGGGCTTCCCGACCCATCTCACGGTAAGAGTATCATCTCCAGAAATACTTTATTTGACATTTTAAGGGTGTCTTCAGCTCTCGGATAAAGTCAATCCCTATCAACTCGAACTACTACTGTCAATCTTTTTCGCCTCTAGCTATAATGATTTCACCATCGTATCCCCCCCTGAAACAGGCAAAATCATTCATCTTTTCAGCAAAAGGCAAACCCGGTTGCTTATAAACTCACGACTTTAGCTTCGAGTAGGCCATCAACCTTGAGCAGGGCATCAAGAACTTCCTGGGTGATTTTGTCGTCAACTGAGACAAAAGATACCGCTTTGCCGCCTTTGATTCGGGAGAGGTTAAAGCCTGCGATATTAACCCCATAATTACCCAGCACCGTTCCGACTCCGCCGACAATCCCCGGTTTATCGACATTCTTGAAATAGAGGTAGGTTCCGGCAGAGACCATCTCCAGACGGAATTGATCGAGCATTAGAATCCGACCCTGATCATCGCCGAAAACGGTTCCGGCAACCATCATCTCTTCAACATCAGTCTTGACTTTGACCACAAAAAGATCATTCATATTGGCAAAGCTGCTATTTTTTGATTCATAGACTGTGAGATTCCGCTCCCGGGCAAGATAGGGTGCATTGATAAAAGACACCGTCTCGGGCACACTGCGTTCCATGAATCCTTTCAACGCGGCACTGGTAAAGGGCTGAAAATTAAAGGGTGAATCAAAAACCCGTTCGCCAAAATCCTCGATGAATTTACTTCCGACCATAATCATCTCAATCTGTTCGGCGCGGCCGTTGATCACTTGAGCTGCCAGGTGGCCCATCGCTTCGGCAAGATCAAAGTAGTGCCGCATCTCACCCGGCAACTGGGCCCGCATATAGGGGATATTGACCGCATTTTCATAGGATCGGTCATTAAGAGCATTCACCACCTGTTCGGCAATAATTACGGCAACCCCTTTCTGCCCTTCAGCGGTATTGGCCCCTAAATGCGGTGTGACAAAAATATTTTCGAGCTCAAGAAAGGGGTGATCTCCCAGAGGTTCACGACTGAAAACATCAACCCCGGCCGCAAAAATCTTACCGCCCTTAACCGCTTCGTAAAGATCCCCCTCATTAACAATCCCGCCCCGGGCGCAGTTGACCAGAACTACACCTTCCTTCATTTTGGCAATTTCTTCAGCCGCTACCATATTCGTAGTTTCATCAGTCAGCGGCGTATGGAACGTAATAATGTCACTCGCGGTCAACAACTCATCGAGACTTTCACATAGCTTTACACCGTGGGCTTCAGCTTTGGTCTTTTTAACATAAGGGTCAAAAGCGATAACCTGCATTCCGAAACTTTTGGCCCGCACAGCCACATTCCCGCCAATTCGACCGAGACCGACGATACCTAAGATTTTACCGTAAAGTTGGATACCCATATATTTTTTACGATTCCACTCCCGGTTTTTCAATGAGATATTGGCCGCCGGAATCTTGCGGCAGGCTGAAAGCATCATCCCGAGGGTCAGTTCAGTCGCGGCAATCGTATTGCCAGTCGGCGCATTCATAACAATAATGCCTTTGATACTGGCAGCTTCAATATCGACATTATCAAGCCCGACCCCGGCCCGGCCGACAATCTTAAGACGCCCCGGGTTTTCGATCAGATCGGCGGTGATACTGGTCCCGCTGCGAGTGATAATGGCATCATAGTCACCAATAATTTTTTTCAGCTCCACCTTGTCGATCCCAACCTTGATATCAACCGTAATTGAGCTGTCAGATTCCAGGATATCAATCCCCTCGGAAGCTATATTGTCAGTAACCAGAACCTTGAAATGTGCCATAGTGAAACCTCATTTAATTTTTTTATTTTTCAGTTAATGGTTAAGGTCTGCAACTAACAGACCGTGAAAAAAAGGGCAAGCTTTTTGAGGAGTGGAATTCTGCTGAAAAATTGATTAAAAACTTGACGATACTTCGGCAACCTGTTAAAGCGAATAGCCTTAAAAATTAAACCGTTTAACTACTTTTGGAGGAGACCGTTATGAAGAAAGTTCTAACCTTGGTTCTGGCCCTGTTTCTAAGCTGCATAATGTTAAGCAGTGGTTTTGCTGCTGAGACGATTAAGATCGGTTTTAATATCCCTTTAACCGGCGAAATCCCCAAGGTCGGTGAATCCTCTAAATTTGCCGCCGAAATGCTTAAAGCCGACATTAACAGCCAGGGCGGATTGAAAGTCGGTGATAAACAATATAAACTTGAATTTGTCTATGAAGACAATGAATCTAAAGCTGAATCTGCAGTTGCCGTAGCCCAGAAATTAATTGACCGCAACAAGGTTCTGGCAATTATCGGGCCGAACTCCAGTAAACAGGCAGTTCCGGCCGGCGAAATTGCCGATCTCAACCAGGTCGTCATGGTCTCCCCTTGGTCCACTAACCCCGACACAACTTTAGATCGCCCCTACGTTTTCCGGGCGGCCTTCCTTGATCCTTTCCAGGGACCGGTTGCAGTTGATTTTGCGATGGAGCAATTCAAAGCTAAAAAAGCTGCCGTGCTTTACGCTCTGGCCAATGACTACAGTAAAGGTCTGGCCGAAATTTTCAAAGCTGATTTTGAGAAAAAGAATGGCAGTGGTTCAGTTGTCGCATTTGAAAGTTACGGCGACAAGGATCAGGATTTCAGTGCCCAGTTGACCAAGATTATTGCGGCTAAACCTGACTTTATCTTCCTGCCCAATAATTATAATGAAGTCGCATTGACGGTTAAGCAGGCCCATGATCTGGGCTGGAAAGGGCCTTTCATGGGTTCTGATGCCTGGGGTTCAGCTGAATTAATGGATCTCTGCGGCGACGACTGTATTGGCCTCTATTTCTCGACCCACTATGCCGCGGCCGGGGCCAAAGGCGCCACCAAAGAGTTTATTGACCGTTACAACAAAAAATACGGTTATATCCCGGATGACGTTGCGGCTTTGACCTGGGATGCTACACGTCTCGTTCTCCAGGCGATTCAGGAAGGCGGCAAGTTGAGTGGCAAATTGCGTAAAGACCGTAAAGCTCTGCGTGAGTCAATGGCCAACGTCAAAAGTTTTGCCGGTATCACCGGCAGCATGAAATTTGACGAACAGGGTGACCCGATCAAATGTGCGGTTGTCGTTCGCATTAATGAAAAAGGCCAGTTTGTCTTCACAAAATCTGTTTGCCCATAAAGTATAAACCTTAAATTCATAAAGTCCGGAGAGTACGATAATTTCATACTCTTCGGACTCTTTTTATTTGGTAACATACTTGTGGATTTTAGTGCCTTGCAGGTTTTTCCGCACTAGTCTGCATCAATAGTACAACTTAAAACCTTATTTAGCAGCCCGTGTTTGATATTTTTTTCCAGAATCTTCTTAATGCTTTACAATGGGGGAGTTTTTACTCTCTGATTGCTTTAGGCTATACCCTGGTCTACGGGGTTTTGCGACTGATCAATTTCGCCCACGGCGATATTGTCATGGTCGGGGCCTATATTGCATTTTTTATCTCCAGCGCCCTGCTCGGAGCCTTCGGCCTGCCCCAGTTTTTACCGGGCTGGGCGGTGCTCGCCTTAACCATTCCATTGACTATGGTTTTAACCTCGCTGGTCGGGGTTACGATTGAACGTATCGCCTACCGCCCCTTGCGACGCAAAGGTGCGCATCGCCTTTATGTCGTTATCACCGCTCTAATGACCGGCCTGATTCTTGAAAATGGAAACTTACTGCTGCTCGGCGCCAGCCGCAAAAAATTCCCTGAAATGATCGACAAGGTGATCTACAAAGTCGGTGCAGTTTACGTTACCAACCTTAAAATCGGGGTTATTTTAACATCAATCTTAAGTTTCATAGTTCTCCATTTTATAATTACCAAGACCAAGGTCGGCATGGCAATGCGGGCCATCTCATATGATAAATTTGCGATCCCGTTGATGGGTATTCCGGTCGACACGGTAATTGTTTTTACTTTTGTCCTGGGCTCGGCGATGGCCGGCCTGGCGGGAATTCTCTTCGCCCTCTCCTACCCGATTCTTGACCCCTATATGGGCATGTCGATCGGCTGGAAGGCCTTTATCGCTGCTGTGGTCGGCGGCATCGGTGATATCCGCGGTGCTTTTGCCGGCGGCTTTATCCTCGGCATCATTGAGATCTCCGTGGTTGCGGTTTTTCCGTCTTCATACCGGGATCTGATCGCCTTTTCGATACTCTTACTGATCCTGACCATCAAACCGACCGGACTCTTCGGCGTCCCGCATACGACTAAAATTTAATGAAACGTCTCAGTGTCCCGATTCTACTAGTTATTCTTTTGTCGATCCTGATGGGGTTGTCCTATTTCGAGGTAATTGATCTCTATATCCAGACGATCATCCTCTTTATGGGCATCAATATCATCACGTCAACCAGCCTTAACCTGGTTAACGGCAACATGGGCGAGTTCTCCTGCGGCCATGCCGGATTCATTGCGGTTGGTGCTTATGTTTCATCAATTCTTTCGGTCGCTCTCTTCACTAAAAGTAAGGTCTTCGGGGCACCGCTGCTGCCGCCCGAACTCGCAGCATACGGCTTCCCTTTTGTCCTGATCGTCGGCGGCATCGCTTCGGCCTTGACCGGACTCTTAATTGCCATCCCCTCGTTCCGTACCCGGGATGACTATCTTGCAATCATCACGATTGCCGCCAACTATATCATCATTACCGCAATTATCAATATCGACAAAATCGGTGGTGCCCGTGGCTTCATGGGTATGAAACGGGTAATTTTTGCGATGGAGAAGTGTGCCGAGATTCCCTGGATGATACTCTGGGTCTTTCTCTTTACGGTGCTGACGGTAATAATTATCCGCCGCTATATGACCTCAACCTACGGCAAAGGGGTCGAAGCTATCCGCCAGGATGAGATTTCTGCGGAAATCATGGGAGTCAACACCAACCGGATCAAACTCGTAACCTTCATGATCTCATCCGGTCTCGCCGGAATTGCCGGCGGCCTCTATGCCCATACCATCGGCTATGTCAACCCAAAGTCATTTGATCTCTTAAAATCGACTGAAGCCCTGGTCATGGTCTATCTCGGGGGTATGGGCTCAATCACCGGCTCCATCCTCTCAGCGGTTATTTTCACGCTGATGCTGGAGCTCTTACGGCCGCTGCAGATTATTAAATGGGTTGCGATCCCGCTGCTGTTGATCATTATCATGCAGTTTCGACCCGAAGGGATTATGGGCCACCGCGAATTAAGCGATATCTTTCCAAAACTAAAGAAATTTTATAAATTTAAGTAACTACCACGTATGTCATTACTTGAAGTAGATAATCTGACTCAACTTTTCAGTGGTCTCTGTGCCGTTTCTGAGCTGAAACTAAATATTGAGGAACGACAACTGGTCGGCTTGATCGGCCCGAATGGGGCCGGTAAAACCACCGTTTTCAATATTGTCAGCGGTTTTTATCAACCAACTCGGGGTCAGATCAGATTCCAGGGCCGTAATCTGGCTGGCTTAAAGCCCCATCAAGTCTCAGCTTTAGGGATTACCCGAACCTTCCAGAATATACGCCTCTGGAAGGAGATGTCGGTTCTCGACAATATCCTGGTCGCTCAGCACTACCATTTAGGTTACGGCTTAGGCAGTCTCTTCTTTCGCACCCCGCGTTACCTGAAACGGGAAAAAGATATTCGAATTCGGGCATTTGAACTTCTGGAAATTTTCAAGATAGATGAATTTGCCGAAGAGAAACCCACCAATTTACCCTACGGTATGCAGCGTAAGGTCGAAATTGTCCGCGCCCTCTCGTCTGGCCCCAAGCTACTGCTTTTAGACGAACCTGCGGCCGGCCTGCAAGCTACTGATGTCAATGAATTGATTACACTTATCCGGTGGGTCTTTGACCAGTTCGATTTAAGTATCTGGATGATCGAACATCAGATGAAAGTAGTAATGAGTCTCTGCTCACAGATATCGGTAATCGATTTCGGCAAACTCATCGCTTCCGGCACTCCCGAAGAGATCCAGAAAAACCATGCAGTAATCAAGGCCTATCTAGGCGATGACCAGATTTAACGGTTAAGTGAATCTTATGACTAACACCAACCAAACCCCGCGGCTTGAAGTTCGCGACCTGGAAGTCAAATACGGCAATATCACTGCCCTGCACGGGATCAGCTTTACGGTTGCTGAAGGTGAGATTGTCACACTGATTGGCGCTAATGGAGCCGGAAAAACCACCACTCTGCACAGCATTACCCGCCTGCCGCCACCAGAAGCCCCCAAGGTTTCGGCTGGCGATATTCTTATTAATGGTAAGTCGATCCTGAAAACTCCAGCTCATGATGTTGTCCGCAATCTTCATTGCGCTCTGGCACCGGAAGGCCGGCACATATTCGGCAACCTGACAGTCACTGAGAATCTGACGCTGGCAACCTTTTCACGACCGAAAACTGATGACTGTAACAAAGACTATGATCACGTTTTCGAGCTCTTTCCACGTCTGGCGGAACGCCGTAACCAACGTAGCGAATCATTAAGCGGCGGTGAACAGCAGATGCTCTCGGTCGGGCGGGCATTGATGTCAGGCTGTACCTTTCTCATGCTCGATGAACCCTCAATGGGCCTGGCCCCGCTTTTGATGTATGATATGTTCCGGGCTTTAAAAAAACTCAATCAGGACGGCATGACCATCCTGCTGATAGAGCAGAACGCCAAACTCGCCCTGGATTTTGCCCACCGGGGCTATCTCCTCGAAACCGGCGAGATCATCCTCTCCGGCAACGCCTCCGAACTTCTGAAAAACCCCGAAATCCATAAAGCCTATCTCGGATAGAAGA
Source organism: bacterium (assembly GCA_029932385.1). Classification (GTDB taxonomy): domain Bacteria; phylum Desulfobacterota; class Anaeroferrophillalia; order Anaeroferrophillales; family Tharpellaceae; genus Tharpella. Next base: position 11,025 of record JAOZQE010000026.1, read on the forward strand.
TACTTTTCTACGGCAGATTTTAGATTTACCCTTGAATTTTAATTCAGGATACCACATAAAAAAAGGGTATGGAAAATTCCATACCCTTTTTAGTGTTCATAATATATCTGGTATTACAACTACATGATCATTTTAACCGATTCTCTCGCCAGATCCCAGATGTATGAGGGGAAGATTCCCATCTGGAGAACCGCGAAAGCGGCGATGGAGAGTGCCGCAATCATGGTACCGGCGGGGGCGACAATATTGATTTCGCGTTCTGGCTCCTGAAAATACATCCGGACAATAACCCCAAGGTAGTAATAAAGTGAAATAACACTGTTGATCACGCCAAAAATGGCCAGCCAGATATAGCCGGATTTAATGGCCTCAGAAAAGATAAAAAACTTACCCATGAAGCCGGCCGCCGGCGGAATCCCAGCCATAGAAAACAGAAAGACCGTCATCATCAGACCGAGAAAGGGATACTTGAAACCAACGCCCGCAAAATCACTGAGTTCACTATACTCCTCACCTTTTTTACCCATAGCTGAAACTACCGAAAAAGCACCGATATTAGCAAAGGCATAAGCGAGAAGATAAAAGAGTATGCCGGAACGTGCCAGATCAGTTCCGACAACAAAAGCAATCAGGAGATAGCCGGCATGGGCAATACTGGAATAGGCCAACATCCTTTTAATGTTAGTCTGCGAAATCGCAACAATATTACCAATGGTCATGGTCAAGAGGGCAGCCACCCACATAATTGCAGTCCAGTCTGCCTGTAACGGACCAAAACCAACAAAGAAAACTCTGATCAAAGCAGCAAAAGCCGCGGCTTTTACTCCGGTTGCCATAAAACCGGTAACCACAGTCGGAGCCCCTTCATAGACATCAGGAGTCCACATATGAAAAGGAAACATCGCAATTTTAAAACCAAATCCAACCGTCATTAAGGCAATACCACCTAAGACCATTGGATGATGTAACGTATCAGGATGGGCCGTAAAAAAGGAACCCAACTTGACGATATCGAGAGTTCCGCTGGCTCCATATACCAAGGCAAAACCAAAGAGCAAAAAGCCCGATGCAAAGGCACCAAGAAGAAAGTATTTTAGAGCTGATTCAATTGATTTCAGATTGTCACGCTTAAAACCGGCAAGCACATAAATCGAAATCGACATGGTCTCAAGAGCAACAAAAATCATTATCAAATTGCCGGCATTGCCCATAAATGACATTCCGAAAGCGGCAAAAAGGAGCAGACAATAATATTCACCGGCCCGGATTTCAGGACAGATGCGCTCATAGTTCATTGAAGCTAGAATAGATAAGAAAGCAACACAGCAGACGATTAGAGTTATAAAAAAGCCAAAGCCATCTGCCATCAGCATCCCGGCATAAGCAGATTCATGACTACCGCGGGTCAAGATGAGAGCAATCAGGGCTGCAACCACCCCTATCAGCGACAAAGCCCCAAGCGAGGTTTTACCCTCTTTCCCGGCAAAGACATCGACTAAAAGTACGGTCAACGCCGTCAGTGCCAGTAACAGCTGCGGCAAAATCGCCTTTAGATTGAGTGCCGGGACAACAAATTCCAGCATTTCCATCACTCTCCTCCGAATTTACGTATAAAGTAATAAATTAAATCAAATTTCAAAAAAATCAGGCCCTGAAACTTAATCGGCCATTGTACTTTCAAGCCTGCCATCTTTCATAACAGCTGCCAGACGAGCTGCGCCGGACTCTTCAAGACCCTGCTCGTACATAGCAACTTGCTGCTTATAGGTCTTTAAAAAATGATCACAGGATGCGTCCATTTTGCGCAGGAAATACCCCGGGAAAAAACCCATGACAAAAACCAGGATGGCGAGCGGCAACAAAGTCAATATCTCTCGGGCATTAAGATCTTTCAAGACCTTATTTTCCTCTTTATCAAGCGGCTGAAACATCACCCGCTGATACATCCATAGCATATAGAGAGCGCCCAAAATCGCGCCTGAAGTGGCAAAGACAGCAAGCACCGGATAGGTTCTGAAGGCTCCAACCAAAATCATAAATTCGCCGACAAAACCGTTAGTACCGGGAACCGCAACCGATGAAAGGGTAGCAATCATAAAGAAGGTTGCATAGATCGGCATAACTTTAGCAATTCCGCCAAAATCCTTGATCATGCGAGTATGACGCCGTTCATAGAGCATACCCACGATAAGGAAGAGGGCGCCGGTGCTGATCCCATGATTAAGCATCTGATAGAGACCACCTTGAACCCCTTGCATATTAAAGGCAAAGATCCCAAGCATAACATAACCCAAGTGACTGACACTGGAGTAAGCAACCAGTTTTTTCATATCCGGCTGAACCAGGGCAACCAGGGCACCATAGATTATACCAATGACTGCGAGAACTGCTATCACCGGCGTAAACTGATGACTGGCATAGGGAAACAGTGGGATTGCAAAGCGCATGAAACCGTAGGTTCCCATCTTCAATAGCACCCCTGCCAGAATCACACTACCAGCAGTCGGAGCTTGAACGTGGGCATCCGGCAGCCAGGTGTGCAGTGGGAACATCGGGACTTTGATGGCAAATGAGATAAAAAAAGCGAGACAGAGCCAGAACTGAGTCGCAACTGGGATATTCAGTTTATAAAGCTCAAGCAAATCAAAGGTATAAACGCCGGTAGTTTTATGATTCAAGTAGTAAAGAAAAAAGATCGAAAGGAGCATGAAAACCGAGCCCGCCGCCGTATAGAGAAAGAATTTAACGGCTGCATAGATTTTGTTATCTCCACCCCAAACCCCGATCAGGAAATACATCGGAATCAGCATTAATTCCCAAAAGACGTAGAAAAGAATGAGATCCAGGGAGACCAGGGCCCCGAGCATCGCGGTTTCGAGGAGCAAGAGACAGATCATGAACTCTTTGACTCGGTTCTGGATATATGTCCAGGAACAGAGCACGCAAAGTGGCGTTAAAAAGGTAGTTAAAATAATGATCCAGATACTGATGCCGTCAAGTCCTACAAAATAACTCAGACCAGCACTTTTCACCCAAGTATAGCGCTCAACAAACTGCATTGCCGCAGTGCCATTTTGAAAGCTGAAAAGGAGCGGCAATGATATAAAGAACTCGATCATGGCAAAAGCCATGGCCGTGCCACGAATTGTATCCTTCGCGTCTTTATCGATAAACATCAGGATCAAGACCCCGAAGATCGGAAAGAAGGTCACAAGGCTGATAATCGGAAAACCTAGCTCATTCATCTATCGCTCTCCCTGCTCTCTGAGTGGTACTTGGGAATTATATCTAAATTTTAATTAAGTTAATAGTATCGCTTTACTGCTTAAAGTGCTTTCAAAAAGTAATATCCAAGCAAAACAACGGTACCAAAGATTACTGAAACGGCATAACTCTGTACATAACCGGATTGCATGTAGCGGGCCGCTGATGAAGTCCAGCCGACAATGCGGGCAACCCCATTAACAATCCCATCTATAACACCGACATCAACCCCTTTCCACAGGAAGTAACTAAACCCACGTAAAGGCGAGATAATAACCAGGTCATAGAGTTCATCAATATACCATTTATTAAGTAGCAAACGATACACGAAAGGATATTTTTCGGCCAAGGCTACCGGCACATCACGTTTTTTAATGTAAAAGATATACGCAATAAAAATACCGATACAAGCTATAGTCACCGAAATCGCCATCAGTAGGTACTCAACCCATAACGGAGGATGATGAGCCCCGTGACCTGTAGCGGCATGAGCAGCATGACCCGCAACAGCATGCGCACCTTGTGCAGCTGCGTGGACGGTATTGTGAGCACCATGAGCTACAGCAGTTGTTGCATCTTGCAGGAGTTTACCATCGCCCAAACCAATTACCGGTTCAAGAAAATGATGAAACATATTGCTACCGCCCAAAGCATGCGGAACCCCAAGGTAACCACCGACTGCGGCGAGAAATGCGAGTACACAGAGCGGTACCAGCATGGTTTTCGGTGAATCATGGATATATTCAGCCGCATCTCCAGCCCGACACTCGTTAAAAAAGGTCATAAAGAGCAGGCGGAACATGTAGAAAGCGGTCATCCCGGCGGCGATTGCACCAATCAACCAGAGCAACCAGTGACCCTGGGGACTGCTGTAAGCTTTCCAGAGAATTTCATCTTTACTGAAAAACCCGGAAAATCCCGGTATTCCGGCTATCGCAATAGTACCGATGAGGAAAGTCCAGTAGGTGACCGGAGTTTTACTTTTCAAACCTCCCATATTCCGCATATCCTGGGCATCGTCATGGGAATGAACCTTATGATAGGCATGATGCATAGAATGAATAACCGCACCAGCCCCCAGGAACATCAGAGCCTTAAAGAATGCATGAGTCAAAACATGAAACATCCCGGCCGTAAACGCGCCAACACCCAAACCGAGAAACATGTAGCCCAGTTGACTGACGGTTGAATATGCCAAAACCTTTTTAATATCATTTTGGACAAGGCCGATGGAAGCGGCAAAAAGGGCGGTCATGGCGCCAACCGTGGCGACAACACCCAGAGCAAATGGTGACATCGAAAAGAGAACATTCGAGCGCGCGATCATGTAAACACCTGAGGTTACCATGGTCGCGGCATGAATCAGGGCACTAACCGGAGTCGGACCGGCCATCGCATCAGGGAGCCAGACATAAAGTGGAATCTGGGCCGACTTGGCCGTACAACCGATGAAAAAGAGAAGACAGATTGCGGTTGCCTGGCTGGTCGAAAGATAGTGAACATTACTGAAGACTTCGTTAAACTGCAAACTCCAGACGCCATGCTCACCAAGGCCGGTAAAGAGCAGAAACATACCAATAAGAAAGGCAAAGTCACCGACCCGGTTGGTAATAAAAGCCTTTTTCCCGGCGATCGCATTAGCTTCATCATCAAACCAGAAGCCGATCAAAAGATATGAACAGAGTCCAACCCCCTCCCAACCTAAGAACATCAAAAGATAGTTATTGGCCAAAATCAGGTTGATCATGGAGAACATAAAGAGATTTAAGTAGACAAAAAAGCGGTAATAACGGCCCGGATCGCCATCCATATAGCCGATCGAATAAACATGAATCAGGAAACCAACCCCGATAACGAACATCGCCATCATCATTGACAGCGGATCTATCAGATAAGCAATATTAGTCTGCAGGATACCACTGTTAATCCAAGGAAAGCAGGTTACTTGGTAAATACGTTCATCCGCTGGCAATCCCTGAAGCTGAAAGAATATAATGCAGGTAACGATAAAGGAGAGAGCTATCATACCGCAAGCAATCCAGTGGATCAAACTCTTGTTGATCGCTTCAATACGGCGTCCGAGCAGACCGTTGATCAAGACTCCGATGGCCGGGAAAACCGGTACCAGCCAGATATAATCGAACATATCTATTAACTCCTTAAAATTCCAAGTGAGAATTATTTCTTTACGGCAAATCTTGCAATATTTATCTAAATTGAGATGGCAAAGTAAAAACTACGACGACGCTGAGTATCAGAATTTTTACGACGCCATCACCATTTTAAGAGATTGAATTTGTCTAGATCGATGGATCCGTGTTTACGATACATCAGTACAAAAATAGCTAACCCGACAGCCGCTTCGGCTGCGGCCACAGCCATGACAAATAACACCATGAAGATACCGTCAAGTGAATGATGGGCACGGCTGAAAGTCACAAAAGCGATACTGACACCGCACAGCATAATCTCAATACACATAAAGACAACAATTGCATTACGTCGACAAACTGCTCCGGCAGCACCTATTATAAAAAGTACAACTGAAAGAGCCAAATAAATACTTTGATTTTCGATCATCTCTCCCCCACTCCTCTACTTTACGCGTTTAGCCAGAACTACGGCACCTATGACGCCGGCAGTCAGGAGAATGGAAACAACTTCAAAAGGCAGCAGGTAGTCAGCAAAAAGAAAATTCGAGATCACTGCTACGCGGCCATGGGTTGCAACCAACGTATCGGTTATTGGTCCTTGAATAGCATTTAAGTTATTCCCTAAACTAACCAGCATCAATTCTAAAAAGAGGACAAGCAAGGCCGCTATCCCAACTACTTTGGAGATCCTGGCGTTCACCTTAACATCTCTTTCCTGACGCAGGTTAAGCATCATAACGGCAAAAATTATAAACATCATAATTGCACCGGCATAGACTATGACCTGCAACATAGCCAGAAACTGGGCATGTAAAAGGACATAAATCACCGCTACCATAAAGAAGGAGAAAACCATCCATAAGGCACTATGCAAGGTTGAGCGGGCAAATATAACCAGCAACGATGAGATAACCGCTAAGCCACCACATATCAACAAAAATACCAGTTCCATCAATTCACTCCTAAACAAGTTACTCTATTTGCCTGCAAATATATATTTTTCCGGGTTCTTCAATTTTTCTATATCAAAGATAAAATCTTCACGCTGATAATCAACAAAGTCATAAACCTTAGTCAACTCAATCGCATCTTTTGGACAGGCTTCCTGACAAAATCCACAGAAGATACAGCGCAATTCATCGATTACAAACTCTTTCGGATAACGCGTCCCACCGGCATCTTCGTAAGGGACAATTGTAATTGCCTGGGGCGGACAAATCTTTGCGCAAAGTCCGCAGGCGACACAATTTAACTTACCCTGATCATCGACTTTCAATCGATGTAGCCCCCGCCAACGATCACTCACCTCACGGCGCTCGGTTGGATATTTGATCGTAATCGGCTTAGTGAAAAAATTCTTCAGAGTGTAAGCCAGACCTTTCAGAATCGGGGTAATATATTTTCCTTCCGGTCGCCGATCACTGATATTCAGTATATAATCTTTGTCGCCCATGTTATCCTCTTAAAAAACCTGCCGCTGGTTAGAAAGCACCAAGGTCATTTAAATTATTATTTCTTATCTTTTAGTGCTCTTATTTGCGGGCCTTACTGTTACTTTTGGGTGCGAAACTAATTCCCGCATTAGATATTGAAGATCAACATCCACAACCCAGTAAGCAGTATATTGAGCAGGCCAAAGGGTAGTAGAATTTTCCATCCAAAACTCATTACCTGGTCATAACGTAAACGGGGGAAAGTAGAGCGCTCCCAGACACAGAAGAAGATCATGAAAAAAGTTTTGAGAAAAAACCAGTGGGGACCATCAATAATCGGGCCATGCCAGCCGCCGAGAAAGAGAGTCGTAACCAACGCGGCAAAAACAAACATGTGACAATATTCAGCCATAAAAAAGAGGGCGAATTTCATCGAGCTGTATTCGACGTTAAAACCGCATGCGAGCTCGGCTTCCGCTTCAGGCATATCAAACGGTGTCCGGTTGAGTTCAGCCAGACCGCAAATAATAAAGAGAACAAAAGCAAACGGCTGTTTAACAATGTTCCAGAGTCCAGCTTGCGAATGAACGATATCTACTAAGCTTAAAGAACCGCTGACCATGACCACGGCGATCACGGCCAAGGCCAGTGACAATTCGTAACTGATCATCTGGGCCGCACCACGCAGACCGCCGATCACACCATATTTATTGCCCGATGACCAACCCCCGAGAATACCACCATAAGAACCGATAGTTGAGATGCCCAGAACCAAGAGCAAGCCAACATCAGGGTTAGTCAGGTAAAGAGTTATCTCCCGACCCATAATTGTCACAGTATCACCGAAAGGAACAATTGCAACCAATGTAACCGCAGCCCCAATACTGATAATCGGTGCCAGAATAAAAATTGGTTTGTCAGCATTGTCGGGAATCAACTCTTCCTTGAAAAACCCCTTAACACCATCAGCAATGGGCTGTAGCAATCCATGATATCCAACCCGGCGGGGACCGTGCCGCAACTGGACATGGCCTAAGACTTTTCGTTCTATCCAGGTCGAATAAGCCACAATCAAGAGGGCTACGACAAAAGCCACCAATGTTTTGATTATCAGTATGGTCATAAATTCGAGCATCCGTCATACCTCTTCAAACGGTGAACATTGAGATTCCATATTCATTAAACTCAGGGACTTTAAAAAGCTCCTGGATCTTCTTTGGAACTAGGACTTTTTTACTTTTTTAGGCTTTTTATCACTAACTTCTTTTTTTGCCCCGCCCGCCTTTTCAACCTTAATCGCACAAACCTTATACTCCGGAATTTTAGCCACCGGATCAAGAGCTGCATTGGTCAAACGGTTAACCGCTATTTCATGAAAATGGAAGGGTACAAAAACCACACCACTGGCTGGCCGATCGCTCAACCACGCCTTCACTTTAATAGAACCGCGGCGGGATGAGATGGCCAAGAGGTCATCATCTTTAACCCCTAAACGGGCAGCATCTTCAGGATTAATCTCGGCCTTAATCTCGGAATGAACCTTATTTAAGCCCTCTCCTTTACGTGTCATGGTACCGGTATGGAAATGGGAGAGAACCCTTCCGGTAGAGAGAATAAAGGGATATTCGGCATCCGTCACTTCGGCAGGAGGCTGATGATCGATAGCAAAAAAGAGCCCCTTACCCCGGGCAAACGTATCAACATGCAGAATTGGAGTTCCGGGATGTTCACTATCGGGACAGGGCCAAGCCAGACCTTTTTCAGCAATCCGCTCAAATGAGATACCACCATAACTCGGTGTCACCTGGGCAATTTCCTGCATGATCTCTTCAGCACTATCATATTTCATCTCATAACCCATACGGGTTGAGAGCTCGGCGATAATCTCTCGATCTTCGCGGGCATCGCCAGCAATCGTCAAGGCTTTACGAATCCGTTGGACAACCCGTTCGGAGTTGACAAAAGTACCGTCTTTTTCAGCAAAAGAGATCCCCGGCAACACCACGTCAGCCATCTGGGCGGTCTCAGTCAAAAATATATCCTGAACCACGAAGAAATCAAGGGCTTTAACACAGTGCTCAATATGGGTCAGATCAGGGTCACTAACTAACGGGTTCTCACCCATTATGTACATGGCCTTAACTTTACCTTCAGCGGCGGCCGGAAACATCTCAGTCAAAACAAGACCGGGTTTATCATCCAGGGTTTCGGCTTCAAGACCCCAGGCTTTGGCAAACTTTTCTCTAACTTCAGGGATATCAACTTTCTGGTAGCCGGTGTAGACATTGGGCAAACCGCCCATGTCACAAGCCCCTTGAACATTGTTCTGGCCGCGCAGAGGATTAACTCCGCCACCCTCAACTCCAAGATTACCGCAGAGCATCGCCAGGTTGCCAAGAGATTTGACATTGTCGGTACCACAAGTATGCTGGGTAATACCCATAGCATAAAGAATCGATGCCGGGCGAGCCTGACCATAAAGTTTAGCCGCAGCATAAAGTTCGGCTTCGGTCAACCCAGTTATCTCAGAGACGTATGCAGGGGTAAATTTTTCCAGATTTTTAGCAAACTCTTCATAACCTTCACAGCGCTCATCGACATAATCCTGAGCCGCCCAGCCCTCTTTAACGATAATATGCATCAATCCGTTAATCCAGGCGATATCGGTTCCCGGCTTGGGCTGCAAGTAGAGCTCAGCATAGTCGACTAAATCAATGCGACGCGGATCAATAACCAGAATCTTGGTTCCGTGTTTGAGTACCGCTTCCTTGAGATAATTGGCAAAGATGGGATGGTTTTCAGTGGTATTGGTTCCGGTCACCAAAACCGTCTCAGACACTAATACATCTGCGATCGGGTTGGTCATCGCTCCACTTCCGAATGTGGCGGCCAGTCCGGCCACCGTCGAGGAGTGTCAGAGCCTGGCGCAGTGATCGACATTATTGGTTCCGACCGCCGCGCGCATAAATTTTTGAAACAGGTAATTATCCTCGTTTGTACAACGAGCTGAGGTCAGACCGCCAATCGCACCACCACCAAATTCTGCCTTGATAGCGGAAAATTTTTCCGCGACCAGACTTAAGGCTTCGTCCCATCCGGCTTCCTGTAACTCACCATTTTTCCTAATCAACGGCGTCGTCAGACGCTCATCACTATTTATAAACTCGTAACCAAAACGCCCCTTAACACAAAGGCTACCCTGGTTAACACCAACGCCATCTTGCGTGGTCACGGCAATAACCCGGTCATTTTGGACATTGAGCTCAAGCTGACAACCACAACCACAATATGTACACGTCGTCGGCACCCTCTCAAGCAACCAGGTACGCCCTTTATAACGACTTAAATCTGCGGTCAGGGCTCCGGTCGGACAGACTTGCAGACACTCTCCACAAGACTGACATTTATCCTGATCGACAACCACCACCTGGGCTCCATAACCGTCACCCTTAATGCTTATGGCACCAATCCCTTTTATCTCCTGACAAGCAGTGACACAGCGCAGACACATGATACAACGATCCGGCCAGTAACGAATCAACGGAGTCGCGTAACTGGAATCGCGTTCAATTTTAGCCGCTGTGTATTCAACCTGGTCGATACCATGATCATAAACCAAGTCCTGAAGCAGGCATTCACCACCTTTGTCACAAATCGGACAATCGAGCGGGTGATTTACGAGGATTAATTTCAGAGAATCCTGACGTATCCGGGTCAATCTCTCGGAATTTGTTGTAACCTCGATACCATCTTCAACCGGAGTTGTGCACGCCGCCATGGGGTGCGTAAACCCTTCGATCTCGACCACACACATTCGACATGAACCAATCGGATTCAGACGTTCGTGGTAACAGAGAGTCGGGATTTTGATATCGACACCCTTGGCCGCCTCAAGGATGGTCGTTCCCTGGGGGACGGTGACTTCTTTGCCGTCAATCGTCAACGTGACCATACTGTTTTTCCCTGCGTAAATAAAAATTACTGAAATTATCTATCAAACAACTTTAATCAATATGAATCTAAGTGTTTAGCACTCTTAGACTTTAACTGTCGCAACCCGATAACAGCGTAAACAACGGTCAGCTTCAATCATTGCTTCCTGTATCGAATAGCCTTGCTCAACTTCATCATTAGTGAATTTTCGAGTATCTGGATCAAGCATTTCAAGTTCCTTACGCTCCCGTCCACCGAGAAATCCCAGATCTTCAGCCTGATCGAAAACTTTGACCTTTTTGAAGAAAGTATCAAAATTATCATCCTCAGTATATTCCAGAGACTCCCCGTTAATCATTTTATCTATAGAATAAGCCGCTGTTCGTCCACCCGCACATGCAGTGATCAAAGCCCCAGGCCCGGTCTCGCAATCACCAGCCGAAAAAATCTTTGGTTGGTCAGTCTGTTTGGTCTTTTCATCGGCAACGATGGTTTTCCAACGCGTAGTCTTAACATCCTCGCGGCCTTCAAGCAGTGAGAGATCCTGGGTTTGACCGATTGCCGGAACCACTATATCGCAATCGATGACAAATTCAGAACCTTCAACCGGTACCGGTCGGCGACGACCACTCTCATCGGGCTCGCCCAGCTCCATGCGAACACACCGGAGACCTACAACCTTGCCCGCTTCCGCCAGAATTTTCACCGGATGAGTCAGGTAATGGAAATTTACCTTCTCTTCTTCAGCGTCGTGAATTTCAACATCATCCGCCGGCATTTCGTTTTTGGTACGCCGGTAGACCAGATTAACATCCGGCTTATCTACCCGAAAGGAGCAGCGCACGCAGTCGATTGCGACATTACCGCCACCAACAACGACCACTTTCTTCCCGGCCGGATAAGGATCACGACCCTGGTTAATATCTAGAAGGTACTGCACTCCGGAGATATAACCGTCGTAATTCTCTTCTTCGCCTTCGACTCCCATGGTCGTACCAAGCTGAGACCCGATTGCTATAAAGACAGCATCATTGTCGGCTTCCAATTGTGACAGTTTGACATCTTTACCGACGCTGCTTTCATAATTAAAGGTAGCCCCCATTCTCTCAATCCGGTCAACCTCTTCACGCAAGATAGTTCGGGGTAAACGATAATCCGGGATACCCATGGCTGACATTCCGCCGGGCTCATCAAAACGTTCGTAAACAGTCACCTCATGACCCATCCGGGTCAGGTGATAAGCACAGGTCGCACCACCGGGGCCCGCCCCAACAACCGCAACCTTACCGGTTTTAGCCGATGGCTTAATCGCAAACTTCGGCTCTTTGCCTTTGCTCAATTCATAGTCAGCAACGAAGCGTTTAAGAAACTTGATTGAGATTGGAGCATCAAGATTCATCCGCCGGCAGTGTTCCTCACAAGGGCGCACGCAGACTCGACCAACAACACCGGGGAGAGGTAATTTTTCCCGGATGACATCCAGTGAATCCTGGAAACGTCCCTCTTTAATACATTCGACGTAAGTCGGGATATCGAGATGAATAGGACAGGCATCCATACAGGGAGCTGTCAATTTGGAATGGTAGGTTCCGGCTGGAACCACCTTTTTATCATTGATTGCAGCTTCAAAATCGGCGGCAAAATGTTCTAAAGCATGAAGTATGGGAATAGGACCGGATTGACCGATGTTACACTTTGAAGATTCCTGGATCGACTCAGCCAAGCGGGTGAGAATTCCTAGATCCTGTGATTTCCCCTGTCCAGAACAAATTCTTTCCAAGATTTCCGCCATTACCCGGGTACCTATCCGGCAAAGGAAACATTTACCACAGGATTTTTCCTGGATCTCTTTCATGTAGACCCGGCTTAAATCAACGATATCGGTTTCCGGGTCGCGAATAACCAACCCATACCAGCCCATCAGGGCTTTTACCGCCTCGTCCTGTCTGAAATATTCCGGTAGTTCAACAGTGTTGACCGGCTCTAAGTCCTGGCCTTCTTTGCTGCGGTTGTCAACTACTTCACCGCCCCAGGAACTAAATAAAATCTCAGCCATTAACCGACTCCCATTCAATATAACTCAAAATATATTCGCTTTAACTTACAACCTTAACGATCAATCTCACCCAGTACGATATCAATACTCCCGATAACCGAAATCGCATCGGCAAGCATATGGCCCAGCATCATTTTCTCTAAGGCGCTGACCAGAATAAAACAAGGGGAGCGCACCTTCATGCGGTAAGGGTTCTCTGACCCATCACCAACCAAGTAAAAACCAAGCTCACCTTTGGAACCTTCAACTGCGTGGTAGATTTCGCCTTCAGGAACTTGCGGCCCCTGGCACTGAATCTTAAAACGCCGAATCAGGGCACTGATATCTTCCTGCACATCCCCGAGATCGGGGTTGTAAATCAGCGGATTATCAACATTAACCGGCCCTTCAGGCAGATTTTCCAAGGCTTGTTCAATAATATTAAGTGATTGGGTAAACTCTTCCATACGTACCAGATAACGGTCATAAACATCACCATTATCACCGACGGGAACCTTAAAATCGAAATCTTCGTAACAACCGTAGGGCATCGTTTTACGCACATCATAGGCGACACCGGAGCCCCTGAGCGAGGGGCCGGTCAGACCGTAATTAACTGCCTCTTTGGCGGTAATTTTACCAATCCCCATGGTTCTTTTACGCCAGATTATATTATCGGTCAGCAACGTGTTGTAGCCTTCCACTGCCGTCGGGAACCATTTAATAAAGGCACGCAGATCTTTAATAAACTGCGGTGTAATATCCTTGGCAATACCGCCGACACGAAGATAGGATGGGGTCAAACGATAACCGGAAACCTCTTCAGTCAAATTCATGATCATTTCGCGATCACGGAAGGTATAGAAAACCACGGTCATTGCCCCGATATCAAGGGCATGACTACCGATCCAGAGATGATGCCCCATGATCCGGGCTAACTCACCCATAATCACCCGAATATATTGGGCTCGTTTGGGAACCTCTATACCCAGAAGTTTCTCTGCCGCCGTACAGTAGCCATGATTACAAAGCGTGGCCGCTGTATAGTCAAAGCGGTCAGTCAGGGGAATGACCTGCTGGTAGTTCATGTTTTCCGCGATCTTTTCAATCCCCCGGTGCAGATGCCCAATATGGGGCGTGACCTTGACGATCGTTTCGCCATCAAGCTCCAGAACCAGACGTAAGACC
>JAOZQE010000093.1 GCA_029932385.1 bacterium
AAATTTTTTTGAATATTTTTAATTCAGTCAGGTTTTTGCAATATCTATGGAAATATTACATGATGTAGTCGCTTGGATCGTTCATATTGTTGGTCAATGGGGCTATACCGGGATCGTAGTTATGATGTTTCTTGAATCATCTTTCTTTCCCTTTCCCAGCGAGGTCGTAGTGCCTCCGGCCGGCTACCTGGCCGCCCGGGGCGATATGTCCCTGCCGCTGGTTATTCTGGCCGGGATTGCCGGTAGTATCTTCGGTGCGCTTTTCAATTACGGGCTGGCGGCGGCCTGGGGGCGCCCGTTTTTTATAAAATACGGCCGCTATGTGTTGATTAGTGAGACAAGTCTGAATCGTGCGGATCAGTTTTTTGTTGATCACGGCCATATATCAACCTTTGTCGGCCGGTTGCTGCCCGGGATCAGGCAGTATATAAGTCTGCCGGCCGGGATCTCGCGCATGAATTTGTCACTCTTTACCTTGTTTACCGGCTTAGGTGCCGGCATCTGGGTGATTGTTCTGGCCCTGGTCGGTTATTTTATCGGCAACAATCAGGAGATGGTTGACCGTTATCTGCATCAGATTGTCCTGGCTACGGTTGCGTTTGCCGTATTTCTAGTGGCCGGATATATTTTCTACAATAGGCGCCACAAATCTCGTAAAGATTGATGCTTCAGAGCTGTTTTGTGGATGAATCCGCTATAAATTCCGGCCCTTGGCAAGCTAAGAGTTAATTCATGTCTAAAGTTTCAAACCGGCCTGTTCCGGAAACCGAAGGTTCGACCGGATGGCTTATCCCTTTAGGGTCACTGCTCCTGTTGGCCGCAGTTCTACGTCTCATCGCTCTCTCCCGGGAACCGCTGCTAAATGCCGACGGGATTGTTTATATCTTGCAGGCAAAAGCTTTCTGCTTGGGCCATGCCGATCAATTTCTGGCCGCCTATCCTTATCCGACCAATCTTTCTCTTATGATTGCGGGGCTTTTTCATTTTACGGGTGACTGGATCCTGTCCGGTCAAATGATTTCTCTTTTTTTCAGTCTCCTGACAATCATCCCGTTTTATTTCTTTAATCTTATTTTCTGGCCGCGTCGAACCGCAATTATGGTGGTTGCTCTTTACGTGATTTCACCGGTCTTTGTCGAGCTGGCCGGTGAGATTATCAGGGGGCCGCAATTCTGGTTTTTTCTGGTTCTCGGATGTTGGGGGTTCTGTAGTTTTCTGGAGCGGGAAGATCCTCCCGCTTATCTATTATCGCTGGTTGCCACAGCCTTTATCCTGGCGGCCTGGAGTCGTATTGAAGGATTACTGCCCCTGGTTATCGCGGCCGTCTGGTTGCTGTTTGATGCCCGGGTTCGCAAGATTCGTTATCTGACGGCCTATTTTCTGCCCGGCTTTCTGTTGCTGATTTTTGCCGGAGGTTTGTTGCTCAGTCACAGCAGCGTGCAGTTTAACCCTTTGCAGATGCTGACTCACGGTGTCGGCGACCGCTTGTTTGATTCATTCGAAAGGTTTCAGTGGTTGCGGGAGGCTCTCTCAGAGTTGGGGGATAACCCGCCGCCCGGAATGGCTGCCGGTTTTTTTGATGCGGTGCACACTCTGCTCTGGCTATTAGCTTTGGGAACGACCGGCCATGCAATTCATAAAACTTTCGGGAACCTGTTTTTTCTGGTTGCAATCTGTGGTTTTCTGCGTATCGGTGCAGTAGGGCTTGAAAAGATCCGCCGGCCCCGATCCCAGCTGTTTCTATTGCTGCTGATTCTGACCGGACTTTTTTTCATTTACAGCCAGATATTTTTGAACTGGAGCAGTAGCGAAAGGTTTGTTGCCTTAATCTATTTTCCAGTTCTGGTTTTCTCTGGCTACGGGTTTAACCGGTTGTTTTTCTTCTGGCAGAAAATCCGATCCGGTTCGGGCCGGATTTCGGCTCTGATTCTGTTCTGTCTGCTGTTGCTCTCTCTCTCATGTTATTCAATCTTGAAAAAGAGTCATCTGAGCCGGGCGGTAGTTTTCAAGGAGATTGGTCAGCTATTGGCAGCCCGGCATCCGGCCGGTAAGGAAATGAACCTGTGCGGTACCTCGGGCAAAATAGTTTTCACCCATTTTTATGCAACGATCGACAGTCCCGGGCTCGTTTCATTACGTAAGCATTGTGATATAACCCAAGTCGATAAGCTTAAGTTGAGTATGCTGCAGAGCGGTCAGTATGATTATCTGCTGCTTGCCGACCGCGATGGCGGCCGGCAGTATTTTTTACGTCTTATCAAAGAGATGCCTGACAGCGGAATTACTGTGGTTATCGAAAAAAATACGGAAAAATACGGCAAGGTAACTCTTTTCGCCCTGCGACCGCCAGGTGAAAGTTAGTTTGGGTTTCTGTCAACTGCGGGTGTATTGTTGTTGCAGGATAGACTGATGGGGATCAAGGTGTATCTTTCGGGGTGGTTTTAATCCGCCAGCGGGGTATCATCGAGAGTTCGATATCGTTCTGTTTTACGGCCATCAGGAAGATGCCGAGGGAAATAAAGATCAGGTTTGGCAGCAGAATGAAGATGAATGCCAGCGAAGGTTTCCATTCGACCATATACTCAGTTATCAGATTGGTCAGATGGTAAGTTAAAATAAGACAGAGACCGAAAACAAAACCCCGGGAGCGGGCGCCGCTGCGTACCGGCCTGAGAACCAGAGCTACCCCTAAAAGAGCAAAAGCGATACAGGCAAAAGGCTGAGTGAAACGTTCGTAAAGGGCGGTCAAAGACCTGGCCGGACTCTCTCCGTTCTCCTTTTGCTTGGCTATTTTCTGCAGGAGTTCATAATTTGATCTGGATTTGTTCTTCATACCGACATGTGACTTTTCTCCGAGTAGAGCCGAAATCTCAAAATTAACCTTGTATTTTGAAAAATCGGTTATCCGGTAACTCTCCTTCAACTGATTATATTCATGAATGGTACCGTTCTCAAGTTCTAATGATAGAGTCGAGGTCGGTTTGTCGCTGACCAGACGACCGGTTAATGCGGTAATGGTTTGCGGCGCCTCACTTTTGCGGTGATCTTCAATGAAAACAGAGTTTAAACGGCCGCTTTTTTTGTCAATATCACCCAGATAGATCGTCATGCCCGGGAAAGTCAGATTGAGTGATTGCGGCCGCAGGGCCAGAGTTACTTTGTCTTGAAGAATGGCAAAAGTAACCTTCCGTACCTGGCGTATTCCCCAGGGCGCCAGCCAGGCACTCATCAGCATGGTCAGCATCGTACAGGCAATGGCCAGCTGTAAAATCGGGGTCAGCATCTGGTAAGGTGAGATGCCGGCCGCTTGCAGAGCCGTAACTTCACCGTCACCAACCAGGCGGCCGACTCCGGCTAAAACCGCGAAAAAAAAGGCCAGTGGCAGGGCCATAGTCAGCATCTGCGGGATCATGGCCAAAACCAGATGCATTACATCCCAAATTCTAACCCCCTCAGAAACCACCATGTTGACGATTTTGAAGAGCTGGCCCAGCAGCAGGATAAAAACCAGCACCAGCAGAGCATAGAAAAAAGGCAGCAGAATCTCGCGCCGCAGATAACTTTTAACAAGTGACATAATTACGAACTCGTCCTGGGAGTCAACTGTATCCGTTTTATTAAAGTTCGGGAAATTGTAACAGATATTCCCGCCAGAAGCCATAAATTTCGCACAAAAATATCCATATCAGCTTCTATCTTTAACAAATTTACTTGACATCAGTTATGTCGGTTTATATAGATTGGTGCTCAGTACCGTTATCCGGCTTCTGGTACTTTTCCGGATTATTGTTATGCCTTCTGAAAACGAGATGATATGACTTCGATAAACGAGTATTTTTATGCGCCCGCAGATCGGGAACTACTGCAATTTAATGAGTTGGGGAATTTTACAAGCCTATGGGAAGCTGAGCTTGATTGGTTTGAACCGCCAAACTATCGGCGTTCGGGCTGGAGCGGTGCTGCCCGATATGAATTGCGCAGAAAAAACAATGAGATTGTCGGGGTTTTCATCAAACGCCAGGAGAACCATTTGCGCCGCACTTGGAGCTCTCCTAAAGGGTGTCCAACCTTTCGCATAGAGTGGCAGAACTTAAGAAAGCTGACTCAGTACCAGATTGGGGTTCCGAACCCACTCTATTACGGTGAACGCAATCTTGACGGTCGGCGTCAGGCAATCCTGATAACCTACGAGTTGAAAAATTTTAAGCCATTAGATGAGTGGCTTTGTGATCTTGATAATAAAACAACAGCCGCCAATAAAGATCTGCGGCTCGCAGTTTTGCCTGAAATAGCTGATGTGGTGCGCCGTCTCCATGACCACAGATTCCGTCATAATTGTCTCTATCCAAAACATATCATGCTCAAAGTTCGTCAGGATGGGGATTTGACCGCGACCGACATCAGGCTCATTGACCTGGAGAAGGCCCGGCGGGTATTCTCGCCGCTTAGAGCTCGAATCCGCGATCTCGACACCCTCTTGCGTCATTGTCCTGACTGGAGTAGCTACGAAAAAGACCTATTTCTTAATTATTATCTTAATCTAAAATTAGACAATCTTTTTCCGAAACAACTGGCAGACGAACTTTGGAAAATCCCACTGATTAAATGGGTGAAGCGGCGCATTGCAAGCAAAAATAGCTGACGGGAGCCGCCGAAAATTAAAAAATCAGCAGCAACCAGATTATTGCCGTTAAAATCAGAGCCACCATGACTGCGGCGGAAGCGACATCCTTGGCCCGGCCGGAGAGTTCATGCTCCTCACTGCCGATCCGGTCAACCACAGCTTCCATTGCAGAGTTCATTAATTCAGTGATCATAACGATCAGCCAGCTGCCGATCAATAGGCTCTTCTCTACCCTGCCATCTCCCAGTCCGAGTCCGGCCGGGATGACAATCAACAGGGCGTAAACCTCAAGGCGGAAAGCCTGTTCATTGTGGAAAGCCGCCTGTAACCCCTGCAGTGAATAGCCGGTTGCCCGGCGCAGGCGGGCCCCGATATCCTTTAAGTCCTTTTTTATCTGTTCTTTATTCATTTTCTGATACCTGAACCTAGAGTTTGAAACTTTCGAATTGGCTCCGGTGCCCGATTACAACCAGAATATCACCGGCTTCCAGTTCCTTGTCGGGATTCGGTATATAAGTCGGTTTACCGCCGCCAATGGGCTGTACCGCAATCACTTGAATTTTTTTGCGGTTGGTCAGATCAAGTTGCCGCAGGGTCTGGCCCGCACTTCGGTCGATGGTCATCTCCTGAATGATCATATCATGATCAAAAGGCAGATAGTCGACAAACCCCGGATTAGTGAGCCTGTCCGCGAGCTGTTTGGCGGCCAGATCTTCCGGAATAACTACCCGGTCGGCACCGATTTTTTCCAGGAGTTTCCGATGATCTGAGTCCCGGGCCTTAACCCAAACCTTGGCCACATTGAGTTCTTTGAGAAACATAGAGATCATGGCACTGGCGGAGATTGAATCTCCGACGCTGACCATCACATATTCGAGCTCTCCCATTCCGGTCTGTTCCAGAACCTCTTTTTCCCGGGCATCCGCCAGGAATACTTGCGTCAGGCTGTCCTGAGCATGTTTAATGTGAACCGGGTTGCTGTCAAGTCCCAGGACTTCATGACCGAAGGCCATCAGATGCTCGGCAAAACGCAGACCGAATTTACCGAGTCCGATAACCCCTATCTGTAATTTCTTTTTTGTCATAAATCCTCCATTAGCCGATCAATAAATGTTCTTCCGGCCATTTGAAAAGCTCTTTTTTCTGATAACTCTGGACTGCGGTAATCAGGATTATCGGGCCGAGGCGGCCGGTGAACATCAGTACCGCGATGATTATTTTACCGATTGCTGTCAGTTTTGTGGTCAATCCCAGGCTCAATCCCACCGTGCCGAAAGCCGAAACGGTTTCAAACAGAATCTTTAACTCCAGATCCCGGCTTTGCGGGTGCGGCACCAGGCCGCCTTCAGTAATATTGAGTAGAAACGCGCCCGAAAAGATAATTATCGTCGAAAAGAAAAGTAGAACCAGGGCCTCATGCATGATCTTGCGTTCAACCGCGAAGTGACCGATTACCGCCTGTGAGCGGCCTTTGACCTGGGCGATGAGAAAAGCTATTAAGACCCTGAATGTGCCGACTTTGAGGCCCCCGGCACAGGAGCCGGAACCGCCGCCGATAAACATCAGAATTAGCATCAGATAGAGTGAAACATTGGTCATCAGAGTAAGGTCAAGTGTATTAAAGCCCGCAGTTCGGCAGGTAACCGATTGGAATATGCCAGCAAGGATGGTGACCGCTCGCCCGGTATCGGGTCGGGCCGCAAGATATTCAAAGAAAGAGATCCCCGCTCCACCAACCAGAATCAGAATGATCGTGGTGGAAAGAATAATTTTACTGTACCAGCTCAGGCCGAAGTGTGAAGCGGCAGGGGCCGGGTCGGATGAGGTTCGAAAGCAGCGCCGGCACCAGCGTTGTAACGCTGCTCCCAGACAGTCATTAAGCTCAACCATCACCGAGAAGCCGAGGCCACCGCAGATAATCAGAGCCATTATTACCAGATTCACGCCCCAGTCCGCATGCCAATGCGACAGGCTGTCGCTGTAGAGCGAGAATCCGGCGTTACAAAAGGCGGAGACGGAGTGAAAAAGAGCCGCAAAGAAAGTGAAATCATGCGGGGCCGCAAAATGCAGAGCACCGGCTCCGATAACTTCAATTATTACGGTCCAGACAATAATTTTTTTAAGGAGCTTACTGAATGGCAGATTGTGGTTATGCTGCAGTCCCTGGCCGGTGACAAAGCGGTCATTTAGAGCAATTTTCTGGCGGATCAGAAAATAGATCAAGGCGGCATAAGTCATGATGCCGATACCCCCCAGCTGGATCAGCAGAAGGATGACACTCTGGCCGAAAAGTGAGAAAGTACTACCGGTATCTAGGGTTGTCAGGCCAGTGACACAGGTCGCCGAGGTTGCAGTGAAAAGTGCGTCAAGCCAGGAGATTGAGGCTCCAGCCAGAGCCTGTTGACTATGCAGCAGGAGGGTGCCGATGATAATAGTTCCCCCGAAGAGAATAATCGGCAAGGTGATTGGAGTAATCTTAAAACGACTGTTTTTCATCTGAAAACTTACTTAGGTTGCAATGCATAAATTTCAGAGATACATCCTAGAGGGATTGCCTGTTTTTGTCAAGTTGGAGGTCGTTTTGTCTGCCGGGGAGAAATTTTTTTTTCGACCCCTTGATTTTTCATTCGGCCGTGAGTATATTTCCTCCTGTTAGCACTCGATGTAAAAGAGTGCCAATGGTTTTGTCAGTCAGGCGGCCTTAAGGTGGCAGCTTTGATCTTTTGTGTAAATTTTTTAAAAACAACATTTATCAGGAGGAACAACGATGAATATCAGACCTTTACAGGATCGGATCATTGTCAAACGACTCGAAGAAGAAGAGAAAACTGCAGGCGGGATCATTATTCCCGATGCCGCGAAAGAGAAACCGATGCAGGGTGAAGTTATGGCTGCCGGCAAAGGTAAAGTCAATGAGAACGGCAAGGTTAATCCCCTGGACGTTAAAGTCGGTGACAAAATTCTGTTCGGCAAATATGCCGGTACCGAAGTGAAAATTGACGGCGAAGACTACC
This sequence comes from bacterium, assembly GCA_029932385.1. GTDB lineage: Bacteria > Desulfobacterota > Anaeroferrophillalia > Anaeroferrophillales > Tharpellaceae > Tharpella. The sequence goes on from JAOZQE010000093.1 coordinate 7,639, forward strand.
TTATTATGCGTGAGGATGATGTTCTCGGTGTGCTCGCTTAGGTTTCTACAGAAACTGTAATTATTAAATAAGAATTTTTTTGGAGGTTTATAAAATGGCTGGAAAAGAGATTAAATTTGATCAGGAAGCGCGTCAGGCGAT
>JAOZQE010000094.1 GCA_029932385.1 bacterium
GTCGACGTAAAATTGTCCTCTTGCTTGGTAGGATCGACCGCGCCGATACCAGCATAGAAAGACCCGCCACTACCCAAACTGTCATAAGTCGCAAACGCCACGACACCGGCACCATCGGTGACCAACTCCAATGAACCGCCGCTCAACTCAGACAGATTCCAACCATTCATCAGATCTACCAATTTAACCACAGCACTGCCGTACGCCTTAAGGTCAAAGGTGTAGGCCGCAGTCGGAGATGAACCTTCCGGAGCCCGGTATGTAACATTCACGGCAACCGCGTCCTCTCCGGGATTGGCAACCAGAATTCGCATCCCCCACTCTGCATCCTGAGCTACCTGGGGAATATCAAGTTTACTCAGTGCAGTCTGAGTCATCTTCATATCGTACATGACCCGCATCTGATTGGCAAAAAGAAAAGCAAACCCGGTCAGGGGTTTAGTTGAAAGCACTTGGAAAGAGCCTTCAGCTTCAGTCAAATCGGCACCGATAACTGCCGCCCGCTGACCAAAAGAATCCAATTGCCAACTCTCAACTTTCAAGGTCACACCATCTGGATCCATGATTGCAATTTTAACATCAGCCGCCTCGTTAGTAGTATTGTGCAGTTGCAAACCGATCACTTCACCTTTGCTGGCTGAACTGGAAAAATAGGGGAAATAGTAGGCGTAATCAGCAAAAGCCGAACCGGCACCGATCACCAGCAGAATGATTGCGACCATCAGCGACCGCATAAATTGACGCGAAAAATTGTTCATAATCCACACTCCTTTTTTTGTTGCAATTAATAGAAACTATCAAAAATGATACGCTATATTGAAATATATTTCTTGTTCCGGCATCGGGTAACCGTTGAAATCCTGATACTCATCACCGGTCAGGTTTTTAAGTTCGAAATCGAAAACCAGTTTCCCGGCATCGGTCGCCAGCGGCATGGTCATGGTCAGGCCGAGATTCACCAGGTTTTTACTGGCTGCCGGCAGCAGATTTGCGGCATCATAATACATCCGACTTTCATGCTGGTACTCGACATAACAGTGCAGCCACTGATAGGTGCTCTCCAACCGGGCCAGATAACTGCGACGCCAGCGGCCGGGAAGATTCATCCCCTTAAAAGCCGGGATTTCACCGCGGTTCTCACTATCCTGCCAGGTGGCATTACCACTGAGACGAAAATAGGGACCGAGATCGCAAGCAACCCGGGTTTCCAGACCGCTGATCCGCGCGCCAGAGATATTAGCGGATTTCCCGACTCCACGGGCATCAAAAATCCGGGTAATCAGATTGTCAATTCGGCTGTAGAAATATACCGATTCAAACTCAACCCGACTTAACCAGCGCCACGGTGTCGCCCAATTGCAGATGAGACCAAAGTCGTAATTATCACCCTCCTCCGCTTTCAATTCAGGATTGCCGACGGTTAAGCCACGGTCACCGAAAAGTTCATAGAAAGATGGCTCACGGCTGTATCGGGCAGCATTGGCCTGCAGTGCAAAAGGGCCCCAGACTTCATAACGCACTCCCAGGCTCGGGCTTAAAGAGTCGTGTTGACGATCAGATCCGGCAACGACATGACCATGGCCGCTGCTAACGCTCTCAAGTTTGTCATCATACCACTGATAATGACAGGCAGGGGTCAGCAGCAGACGCTGTTGCAACAGATAAACACTATCCTGCAGTGCTGCGGAGAGATAGTTACGGCGGCTGTCTCCCCGGGGCCGAGAACGAAGCAGATCCTTAGCAGAATAGGTTTCACGCCCCGCTTCAAAATTAGTTGAAAGAATCTGAGATTCACTCGCCCATTCACAGAAAACCGAGCCGCCATATTTTTCAGTATTGTAGCGTTCACGCTGACGGCCCAAGCCGATAACACTCTGCGAATCATCATAGAGCTCTTCTTTCCAACCATAGAATAGCTGAGTCGCCAGATTAATATGATAATCAGTCAAATCGTCGGTCTGCAGACGCGCGACAACCTGATGCCGTTCGGTTTTAAAATGAGTATTGGCAGCCGGGGTATTATTCCAGGCGGGCAAACGTCGATCCTGATTCAGATACTGATCTGAAAGTTCGAACCTGACATCGTCACTGAAGTCATGCCCCGCTTTCAGCATCATGCTCCGGCGAAAGAACTCATTATTGTTACGCCGTTCCCGCCGGTCGTCATCCGGGTTCCAGTCGGTGCCGTTGTTATTTAAAAACTTGAAATCATTATTACTGCTGAGATATTCACCGAAAGCCAGAAGATCGAAATTGTTTTCCGTTTTATGATTCAGCGAGCCGAAGAGACGTTTACTGGAAAATGAACCGAGCCCGAAACCAACTGTGCCGCTGGTACCGGCAGTACTGCGTTTGGTACGGATATTAATAACCCCGCCGAGTCCGGCCCGGGCAAAATTGACCGGAGAGATGCCGCGGTAGATCTCGATTGCGGCAATATCATTTAAGGGAATCTGATTGATATCAACCCCGCCGCCGGAAGCATCATTGAGCAAAACCCCATCCAGATAAACAAATACCTGGTCCCCGGAGGCACCACGCAGTGAAACCTGAGAATAGCCCCCGATACCGCCCGAATTACGAACCTGAATTCCCACTTCCTTACCGAGAAGATCTCCCAGATTGCTTATTCCGGGGTCAATATCATTAAGATCGATCACGGATGAAAAAGAGGTCAGCTGCGCAGGATCGACATCACCGGTACGAAAATCATCCGCCAGACCGGTCGCTTCGACCACCATGTCATCGAGTACCAGAGTCTCTTCGGCTAAGGTTTCAGGAACCCGGAGAGTTAACAGCAGGAGTACTGCCAGCAACATAAGCAGCACCGAAATCGAACTGAAGCGAATGGTTTGAGTTTTCTGCAAATTTAAAAAAATATAGTTCACCATTAAAACGTCTGCGAATTTTCACAAAGCAAAAAAAATCCCGAAAAGCTTTTTAAAAAGCTCTTCGGGATTTCCCTGATTTAATCACGAAGTCGGGCACGAGAAAATAAAAATGATCACGCCGCTCCACCGGCATAATCCACTCGTACCTTAATCTTAAAAGCAGGTCTTCTGGCTTCCGGCTCAAACCTACTGATCGCGCCTTCCCATACAGTTAATTAAGTACAGTGGTCAATTGCGATGTTCGTTACCGGTTACAGCGGCGGGCCCGCTGCCGATTTTCACGGCATTCCCTATTCTCGCACAAGGCTGACTGTAATGCCCGCCCCGATTTGCGACTTTCAAGATATTATATATTGTTTTTCTGACTGCGCCATATATACGATCGGCTGACACCTGTCAAGCGCGATATTCAAACGGCCGGACAATCATTTACAAACTCAACTACTGGACTGAGCCCGTTCCTGGGCCATCTGCATAAAGGTTTTCACCATGGTTTCCGGCGGCAGCGTCCGGGCCTCCGGCGCTTTCTGCTTAATTGCCAGAGCATCATAATCACAAACCGGCACACAAACCCCGCAACCGATACAGCGATTGAGATCGACAACCGCCGCAGTCGCAATCGTGATTGCTTCCATATGGCAGCGTTCAGCACAGTCACCGCAGGCAATACAGAGTTCTTCATCAACCTTAACAAAATAGTTGGCCGCAATCATCTTGGCCGGATGCGGTATCTTTTTCAGATTTTTGAGCACCTGACAACAGCAACCGCAACACATACAGATATTGACCGGTTTCTGCGCGTTACTCGGCTGTAAAACCAGACCTGCATCCAGACCGGCCTGTAGCAGTTCAAAAGCTTCGGCTTGTGAAATCTCACGCCCAAGACCGTTATTCTTATAGAAAGTTGAAGCGCTGCCGAAGATAAAACAGGCTTCCATCGGTGCATCACAACCGGCACCCACCATCTTCTGCTCTTTGCGACAGATACACGGGGCAACTACAATCGCACTCTGCTCAGCGATAATCTGCTCGGCCGCTTCATAAGGCATAATCGAGGTTTCGCTGTCTAAACTCTCGGCCACCGGAATTACGCGCAGCTGCTGGGTCTCCATCTGATCCCAGCTTTTTGCCAGAAGCTGGGGCACATATTCATTAACATCATGAATAAGCTCTTCATCAAGATCGTTAACATGATACTCCCAGATACCAACCACAAACTGAGATGCCATATAGAGAGTTAAATCGCCCTTTTCCAGACGAAAAATCAGCCCCTTCTTTGACATTTTGAGAAGCTCAGGTTCGAGTTCTGCGGCACTTAAATCGAGACGCTGACAAATTTTTGTCACCGGTTCGGGCCGCATCCGCAGGGCCAAAGCTAAAGCCGCCTCCTGCTCACTGAACAGTTTTCTTAAAATCCGCAGTTCAACGCCGCTCTCGGTTGCCGGGAAACCGGCCGGAAGCGAGTCGAGATGACGGGCCAGCTGGCGATAGATATCCGTTTCATTATTTGACACTTGATCCATTGATTACTCCTTGAGTTATATTTTCCAGGAATCCCTGAAATCAGCCCGGAATTTTCCGCAGGCTCTCCCTGCAACCGTTAACATAATCTAAATGAGAACACAACCGGTCATACCTTGTCTTTACTCCCGACCAGAGCGCCATCGGCTATTTCAACCACGGTATCGGCAACCCTTTCGACCTGGGCCAGATCATGCGAAACCATCAACAGGGTACAGCTCTCTTTAAGGCTCAACAACAGGTTCTCAATCTCCGCCACCGCACATTCATCAAGGGATGAGGTCGGTTCATCCAGGAGCAGCACTTCCGGCTCCAGAATCAGAGCCCGGGCAATACAGAGCCGCTGCTGCTGGCCCCCGGAAAGAGTCCGGGCATCCTCACGCAAACGATCCTTGACCTCGGCCCAGAGGAAAGTATCCTTAAGCACACGTTCGACCCGGTCGTGCTGCAGACCCCGATTCTTGATTCCCGCCATTTTCAACGGCAGAGTTAAGTTCTTATAAATACTCATCGGCAGTGGATTGGGAATCTGAAAAACCATCCCAACCTTGCGTCTGAGCCATGGGAGTGAAATTCCCGGTTGATAGATATCGATTTTCTGCCGATCCAGCATGATCTTCACCCGGCCCGTGACCCGGGTTCCGGCAACCTCATCACAGAGTCGGTTAATAGTTGTCAAGAGAGTCGATTTCCCGGAACCGGAGGCCCCGATAACTGCGGCAATCGAATTTCTCGAAAAACTGGCGCTGATCTGGTTCAAAACCCGACTCTCCTCATAATAAAAGGAGAGTTTTTCAATCTCAATAATTTTTTCCTGCATCATAAACCTAAGGGTGCCGATGTTGATAAAGCAAACGTAAAGTAGCTTTTTTACGGATTAATCCGGCCCCCGTAAAGAGCAGAATGCAGATAACCAGTAAAACTAAAGCCGCACCAAATCCCTGCTGCAGTTCGTACTGATCGCTAAACTGCGAAGCCGTATAGTAGATATAAAACGGCAGCGCTTCATAGTTATCAAATAACGAGCGCGGGATGCCGGCGCTGGCCACAACCCCGGTGAGCATAATGACCGCGGTATCCTCAGCCGCCCGGCCGATCGCCAGAACAATACCGCTGAAAATTCCGGGCAAAGCCTGCGGCAGCAGCACCGAGATAATAACCGCGCTTTTTTCAGCTCCGAGAGCGGCCGCTGTTAAACGCAATGAATCCGGCAACTCTTCCAAAGCCGTCTGGGTCGTACGCACCAGATAGGGCAGGATCAGCAAAGCCAGAGCCAGGCCGGAGATCAACAAACAGGGCCGCAGGCCGGGAAAATACCGGTGCAGATACAACGTCAGGGAAAAACCGAAGAGACCGATAACGATAGAAGGCACCCCGGCAAGCAGATCAAAGACAATTGAAAAAAAAGTTTTAGTGCGGCCGCCGGCATATTCAGCCAGATAAATTCCGGCCCCGAGACCTAAGGGCAAAGCTGTACTTAAAGCCATGAAAACCAGAAAAAAAGTACCCACCATAGCCGGCCAGAGACCGTCGATGACAATTCTCTGCCAAAAAATCACATCAATTATTTCACTCATATCGAGAGTGCCGAAAATCAATTTAAGCCCCATAATCGAAGCTCCCTGCCAAAGCAGAAAGCCGACCAGAGTAAATGCCGAGCCCACCAACAACAGGCCGCATAAACCGCTGAAAAGATAGAGCATGAAATTGTAAAACCGAGTCAAGAGAGAACTCCTCTGAAACCGGATTTAACTGACCCATGATTCAAAAAACGTAGAGTTAAAGTTAAAACAGCGGCCCACATATAGAGGAGAATCCCACAGACAAAGATGGTCTTAAATTCTATACTGTCAAAATCAGCCGCCATTACCAGAGCAATCTGGGCGGTCAGCGTCCGTACCGGATCGAGGATTGATTCCGGCCGGGCCGTAGCATTGCCGGCCACCATCAAAGCGATCATGGTATCTCCCAAAGCCCGGCCTATACCAAGAATAATGCCGGTCATAATTCCATTTCTCGCCCCCGGCAGTAACAGATAGAACAAACGTTGTCTGAGACTGCCACCCAGGGCTGTCAAAGCCCTAATATGACCCGCCGGAACCGCAGCAAAACTCTCCACGAAAATCAGAATCATGGTCGGTGAGATGAGCAGAGCCAGAAGCAGTCCCGCACTTAGAATCGACATCCCGGAACCGGAGCCGAACCATTCACGGATAAAGGGAACCAGCAGAAAAATTCCGACAAAACCATAAATAACCGTCGGAATCCCGGTCATCATTTTAATTAAACGGTGCAGCAGTCCGGCAGCAGCAGGCGGCAGCAGCAGGTGAATCAGGACAGCATTTCCGAGACTTAATGGAACCGCAAAAAGCAGACTCAAACTGACAATCGCCAAGGTACCGTAAATAAAGGGAAGAACCCCGAAAAGGCCCCGATCCGGAGCCCATTCTGAAGCGAAAATCAGGTGCAGAGAATCAGGCGTCAGCAATGGCAGCCCCAGAACCAACATGAACACTAGAATACCCAGAGTCACGAATACGCAGGCCGCGGTCATTAGAAACAGCAACCTACGACCCGAAATCACATTGTCAACTTTTCTGGTCACCGCGCCACCGGAATCAGCCCCTTACTCAAAATGATCTTCTGTCCAGCCGGACTGTAGAGAAAATTGATAAAGGATTCAGTTAAACCATGCGGCACACCCCGGGTGTTACTATAGAGCCCACGTACAACCGGATAGCAACCATTGCGGACATTTGCCATGGTCGGCATCACCCCGTCCAGAGCCACAGCGGCGATTGAATCATTAAGATAACCGATTGAAGCATAACCGATAGCGTAAGGATTTTTCAGGACGGCACTCTTCATGGCACCATTAGAGGAAACGACCAGAGCCCGACTGCTGACACTACTTTTGCGCAAAGCTTTTTTCCAGAAAACCTTACGGGTGCCGCTGGCCTGATCCCGGGTTATAAGTGTAATCTTTTTATCGATCCAGCCGAGTTGATTCCAGTTATCAATCCGGCCGCTGAAGATATCCTGCAATTTTGCTACAGTAAGATTCCGCACCGGATTATCCTTGTTAACGATCACCCCGACCCCGTCCAGAGCCCAGCAGTGCAGAATCAAACCGTACTTTTCGACCTCGTTGGCAGTCGGTTTACGCCCGGAATTACCGATATCAACCAGACCCTCGCCGACCTGTTTAATCCCGACTCCTGAACCGCCGCCGGCAACCGATATCCGAATCTCCGAAAGCTTTCGCATGATCACTCCGGAAGCCTCTTTCATCACCGG
>JAOZQE010000027.1:0-22110 GCA_029932385.1 bacterium
GGCTTCACGCTATTTGGCACGTTTACCCACCCGCTACGCCGAATCAGGTTCACTTACGTTATGTACCGCTCACTTTCTATCGCTTCCTTCAGACCCTGCCGTTACCAGCAACGCCCTTGCGATTCGAATTGTCTTCCCCCTGATCAGGGTGACGCCTGCATAACGCAGGCTGGGTTTGACCGCCATGCCGGGCAAACCAAAAAAAAAGCCCGGCGATGTAGCCGGGCTTTTGTCTTATCCTTAAAAAAGATATTCGCTGACAGGGTTAAGACCGAGCGAATTGGTACAATTGAAACCTTGCCACTGGCAGTATTAATTCAGGAAAACACATTGACAATCCCAGCCGACCACACTCAATACTTAATTTTATTCCGACCCCAATTAACGTCCTGCGTCAAAAAATACCCCCCCCCAAAATCCCGGCTACTAGAAAATAAAGCCGGATATTTACGGCGATACTTGCATGCAACTTTGCTCAACTCTAATCACAGTTGGGACCGGTGTAACTGCACCCTAGTATTTCTTTCTCACCAACTTCTGGTTCAACTAGATTCGGATAAACGTGACCAACGAAAAAGCCCATGGTAACACCAAACTTTACATACCTAGTTTGACCTTCTTCAAGAATGAAAGATAACTCTCTGTCTACTTCAGTGGAAGTCATAACCTTGTAAGTACCGGGCTCTCTATCCAGAAACATGAAACCTTTTGCCACTGATTTTCCAACGACTTCACCATTAAGTTTAATTTTTGGTTGGATCGCTGCACCCAACGTAGTGGTTCTGTAGAGATAGATTCTACCATTTTGCTGATTTAGGGTACCAAAACTATCCTTTACTTCGGCAAACTTGGGACCTGACGCACAACCCGTCACCATAACGAAAAGACTAATAATGACAAAAAATTTAATGATAGATTTCATGAGTTCTCTCCCTTTTAGTTAATGAACAATACTTAAATTTAATGGTTTTTTTAGAGGTGAAAAGGTACCTTCAGCAGGCAGGTAAAACCCTACTAAGTTATCGGATACGACCACTATGTAGGCTTCGTAAATATTAGACCCTTCGACTGTTAAGATCTGATCCCTTGATTTAAAAACGTCACCTTGAGGTAGCGATCCTACAAAAGTCCACGTCGTTTTCGCCTTAAGGCTTCGCGTGTAACCAGCGCATATGGAAAATACTGATTCTTTCTCTAGTACGAAATTAGAGTTAGAGGAACTCTTTAGTTCCAACTTTACAGGGGTCTGTTTGACATGAACCAAGTCAAATGCACACGCGTTAAGCAGTAGTAGAAATAACACTACATACATTAGATATGCGAATGTTTTCAAGACGATCTCTCCTATATAGTATATTTAATACATAACTATATACCCCTACATATAAAAAGTCAATCCGTCAAAAATATTAATGTTATTTGAAAGCAGGTTATGAAAACAGGCAGGATTTGGGCAGGTTAAGCACGTCAGTTTTGTTTAAAATTACCACTGCCAATATCAATTTTTCCACAAAGCAGCAAACGAAACCTTCATCGTAATAAGTGTAACATCACTTAAAGCACAGTTTTCCCTCAAGCACAATACCCATTCTACTCTTAGGACAATAAAAAACCCGGCCATTTCTGAGCGGGTTTTTTATTGTCTCGCGAAGGTCGCAAGTAAATGGCCTTATCAGGTCATTAATGCCCCGGTAACTCGCGTTCTAAAAGGGCGCGATTGTAAGATGAGATAATGTCCTGACGCGAAATCATACCAACCAGGCGACGGGGATTATCTTCGGCGACAACCGGGAGGTAATCAATATTGCGCGAACCAATCTTCTGCAAGGCCCGGCCGAGATGATCATGGGCGGTGACGGTTAAGACCTTATCACGAGCTAACTCCTTGGCCACAATTAGCTCTTCCAGATCTTTCTCATAAACCAACTCCCGCAGATCCTGAATACTCAAGATCCCACTCAAAAGACCTTCACTGTCAACTACGGGGAAGGTGGTTTTACGTGATCTTGGCAAAAACTGAAGCAAGGATTTCAGTTTCATGGTCTCGGGGATTGTCTCCAGAGAACCCCGGAACATAACATCACCAATTTTGATCGAACGCAGCAGATTGACCTCACGGCCATCCTCTAAGTGAATCCCTTCCCGGGCCAGACCAAAGGTATCTATCCCTTCCCGTTCAATACTGCGGGCCACCATGATACCAAATACAGTCGCAAACATGGCCGGCAGAATAATTTGCGATTCACCGGTCAACTCATAGGCTAAGAAAATTGCGGTTAATGGAGCATGAGTTACGGCCGAAAGGAACGCACCAAGACCGACAATTGCATAACCGTCTGGCGAGATAACCACCCCGGGAAAGAGTTGGGTTGCAATCTGACCGCAACATGAACCCAAGACCACCCCAACAAACATAATCGGAGCAAAAAGACCACCGGCTCCACCTGAACCAAGACAGATAGAGGTTGCCAGAATCTTCATAAAAACCAGGGCTAAAGCCATATACCAGATCGGGGGTGAGTGAAAAATATGACCAAAATGGACATAGACATCACCCATTACCTGAGGGAAAAAGATGCCGATCAGGCCGACCAGAAGACCGCCTAAAGCCGGTTTCAGATAGCGGGGAAAACGCAGCTTGGTAAAAAAATCCTGCACCAGATAGAAAAATCTGATAAAAAATGCGGCGAACAAACCGATGACGGCCCCCATCACCACGTAAACAAAGAGCTCACGAAAACTGGTCATCGTAAATGCCGGGGTCGCAAAGAGTCTCTCGTCACCAAAAATCAACCGGGTCGACACTACCGAGGTTGCCGCAGCAATCACCACCGGAGTAAAAATTGCCAGACCGATATCGCCCATCATTATGATCTCTAAGGCAAAAAAGACCCCGGCAATTGGCGCATTAAAGGTTGCTGCAATCCCACCGGCGACCCCGCAGGCAATAAGGAGACGCACCCGGCCTTGATTAAACGAGAAAAATCCAGCCACCAGCTGACCAATCGCCCCGCCAATGGTGGCAATCGGCCCCTCCTGCCCGGCCGAACCGCCACTGCCGATAGTTATCGCCGGAGCCAGAATCTTGATCCAGATATTACGCCGGGCCAGACGGCCACGGCCGAGGTTAACTGTTTTCAAAAACTTGGGCAGGCTATAACCACAGACATAACCGGGCATGGCCATTTCCAGAGGAATCAGGAGTAAACCGCCGATCATCGGCAAAAGCGGCATCAGGTAAAATTTCCAGCCCCCTTCACCAACCCTTAAGACACCCATCCCAACTACAAACAGATGTTCATGAACAAACTCAATCGCAAAGCGCAGGCCCCAATTCCCCAAGGCACTTAGAGCTCCAATCCAGACCGCCAGAAAAATAAGAAAATAGTTCTCAGAAATCCCGAAACGATTTTTCAGGTCAACTATTTTATTTAGGAGTTTTGTTCTGAGCGGCATAATTACTCAAATCCAGACATGAGAAATACTTTAATTTTAAGCTTTTCAGTTATTCTACGGTTACGCTCTTGGCCAGGTTACGAGGTTGATCAACATCCGTGCCTTTCAGCACTGCAGTATAGTAGGCCAGCAGTTGCAGCGGCACAACATAGAGCAGCGGATTAAGTTCTTCACCAACCACATCGACAACAAAATGATCGAGCCGGTCAATTTCTGCCGAGATCTCAAGTTCGGGGCCGGAGAAGAGCAGCAGACGCCCGTCACGGGCCGCGACTTCCTGAAAATTACTGATAATTTTTTCCAGATGACGATCCGGCGGAGCCAGCACGACAACCGGCATATTCTCATCAATAAGGGCGATCGGACCATGCTTCATCTCGCCCGCAGGATAGCCTTCAGCATGGATATAAGAGATCTCTTTTAATTTCAGCGCCCCTTCCAGAGCAATCGGGAAATTGAGTCCGCGGGCGAGGTAAAGATAGTCATCGACATGATGGTAGCGGCGGGCCATAAGCTCAAGTTCCGGAGCCCGTTCGAGAACCTTCTCAATCGCCAGCGGCAGATGCAAGAGCGCATTTACCTGCTGACTTATCTGTTCATCACTCAGGCTCTGACGGATGGCGGCAAATTCCAGTGCCAGCAGAAAAAGTGCTGTCAGCTGGGTTGTAAAAGCTTTAGTTGAGGCTACCCCGATCTCCGGCCCGGCATGGGTATAGAGAACCCCATCACAAAGCCTGGCGATACTGCTCTCCATAACATTACAGATTGCCAGCAGAGAGGCTCCCCGACGGCGGGCCTCCTGCAGAGCCGCCAGCGTATCCGCGGTCTCTCCCGATTGTGAGATTCCAATCACCAAAGTTTCGGGGCCAACCAGCGGATCGCGGTAACGAAATTCAGAGGCGATATCAACTTCTGCCGGGATTCTCGCCAGATTTTCGAGCCAGTATTTAGCTACGAGCCCGGCGTGCCAGGAGGTACCACAAGCGACAATTTTAATCTCTTTAAACGATTGCCACTTCGCCGGTGAGAATCCAATCTCAGAAAGATCAACCCCGTCACGATCCTCATTGAGTCGACCGAGGAGAGTATTTGAGACTGCATCGGGCTGTTCAAAAATCTCTTTGAGCATAAAGTGTTTATAGCCACTTTTTTCCGCCATTATTGGATCCCAGGTGATCCGCCGGACCGGTTTTTCCCGTACCAAACCATCGGCAATACCAATAACCTGCATCCCCTGATTATCAAAAACCGCCATTTCACCGTCATCAAGAAAAATGACATCTTTAGACCAGGCCAGAAGGGCCGGGATGTCGGATGCGACAAAATATTCACCCGCCTTTTCCCCGAGGGCCATCACCAAAGGACTGCTCTGCCGGGCGACAATCATTTTCCCCGGCTCTTTTTCAGAGAGTACGGCCAGAGCGTAAGTACCCCGGGTGCGAAGCAGAGAACGGCTGACCGCCTGGGTAAAGTCGGCCCCGGAGCGCAGTTCCCGGACAATCAGGTGGCTGATAACTTCAGTATCGGTCTCCGAAGAAAATTCATGCCCTGAATCCACCAGTTCACGACGCAACTCAAGGTAGTTTTCGATAATACCGTTATGGACAACAACAACCCCTTCATATTTATGCGGATGCGCATTCGCTTCAGTCGGACGACCATGAGTAGCCCAGCGGGTATGACCGATGACCGGTGTCCCGCTCAAACCCTCCTCCCTGATTTTATCCTCAAGACCGATCAACTTACCGACACTGCGATAAATATCAATCTTTTTCCCATCCAAAATAGCGATTCCGGCAGAATCATAGCCCCTGTATTCAAGCTTGCGCAATCCGTCCAGAACCACTGGGACACCATTTCTTGGCCCCATATAAGCGACAATACCACACATCCTATTTCTCCTCTGCTGAACGCCGGCGCGCGGCCATACCCCGCCCGGCAAACTCTTTCTGACGCACCCGAGTAGTTACAATCGCATTATCGGGAACATCACGGGTAACCGTGGAACCGGCTCCGACGAGAACATCATCGCCGAGTTTTACAGGAGCTACCAGCTGGGAATCTGAACCGACAAAAACCCGGTCACCGATTACAGTCTTAAATTTATTGAAACCATCATAGTTGCAGGTAATCGTTCCCGCCCCCAGATTACTTTCAGCCCCGACCTCGGCATCACCGATATAGGCCAGGTGTGAAGCCTTGGCCCCTTTACCAAAACGCACTTTTTTGGTCTCAACAAAGTTACCGATTTTAACCTCGTCACCAATAAGCGAACCCGGACGGATCCTGGCGAATGGTCCAATCGCTGATTGCATCCCGATTTCAGCACCTTCAATCACCGAGTAGGGTTTAATTTCAACCCGATCACCAATGGAACTGTTTTTAATCTGCACTCCGGCCCCGATGGAGCAACCACTGCCGATAGAAGTTACCCCCATCAGGGAGACTCCGGGAGCAATCTCGGAATCCTGACCAATCTCAACCTTAGGAGCAATCCGCACCTGTTCCGGTGAATGCACCGTAACCCCGTTATCAAGCCAGAAATCAGCAATCCTTAAGGCCATGATCACTTCAAGTGAAACCAGATCTCTGCGACTGTTAACGCCGAGAATCTCCCGGCTGTCACTGACATCATAAATAGCCGTAGCCGCACTCTCCCGCCGGGCAAAAGCGACCATATCGGTAAGATAATACTCCCCCTGAGCATTATTGCAATCAGTTTCCGCCAAAGCCCGGCGCAAAAGATCGATATCGACAATATAAGTTCCGGAATTAATCCGTTTAACCTCAAGTTGTGCCACCGATGCATCTTTGGCTTCAACGATCGCTACAGGAGCATCAGACTCATCAACAAGAACCCGACCATAGGCAGCACCGTCATCCAGAACCGCTGTCATAACTGACATTTTCGCATTCAGCCGGCAATGTTTCTCATAAAAAGCGGTTAAAGTCGCGGCCGTCAGCAAAGGGACATCGCCACAGAGAATCAGGACATCACCGCTCACTCCCTGGAGATTATTCAGTGCGGCCGCAACCGCATCTGCGGTCCCCCGAGGCACCAGCTGCCGCGACCAGATCGTTTGAGGTGAATCAGCGAATGCGGCTTTAACCAAATCGCCATCCGCATCCCCACTGATAACGACCACAGTTTTTTCGATACCTAGCCCGGATAAAACCCTTATGGGATAGCTGAGTAACGGTTCTTCAAGAATTTCATGCAAAACTTTGGGAGACTGTGACTGCATCCGGGTACCGCGGCCAGCGGCTAAAACTATGGCGGTTAGATCTTGCATCGATTTTCCTCCGCATAAACGCAAAAAACGGGAGCTTTTAAACTCCCGTTTCCAGGCATAAGCCCGTCAAAAATTTATATCAAGTTGTAATCAGATTTTAGCAATCGTGATCCGGTTCATAGCTCGATCCAAAGCTGCCAACTCTTCAAAATAATCTTTATCTTCAAGACTGATTTCAGCGAGTCGGCCTTCAGCCCGCTGCCGAGCTTTTTCGGCCCGATCCAAATCAATATCATCTGGAAGCTCAGCGGCATCGAGCAGGACAATCATTTTATAATACTCAACCTCGGCATAACCATGTGAAACCGCCACATGCTTTAATTGACTACCCTGACGATAAGTAAGCTGACCGACACTTACTGTAGTCAGAAAGGGGGTATGACCGGGGAGAACCCCGAACTGCCCCTCTTCTCCTGGAGCTATAACCTCGTCAACTTCAATATCCAGTACCTCCCGGTAAGGACTTGCTATCTTAAGGCGTATTTTATCACTTTCCATAACTGTAAAATCTCACTACAGGCTTTTTTAGTGCCTTACAGATTATTTTTTTGTTTGAAAACCAAGAAAATAATCTGATAGGAGCACTTATTTGCGGGCCGAAATGGCCGTAATTGAATCACGATGGTTGTTCCCGCATTGCGGTTAACCTCAGAAAATACCAATTAATCTGGTTATACACCAAGTTTTTTAGCTTTTTCGATGACTTCTTCAATCCCGCCAACCATGTAGAAGGCCTGTTCCGGCAGATCATCATATTTACCGGAAAGAATCTCTTCAAAACCGCGAATTGTATCTTCGAGTTTTACATAGACACCCGGAGTTCCAGTAAACTCTTCGGCAACATGAAAAGGCTGCGAGAGAAAACGCTGAATCTTACGGGCTCGAGTAACCAGCTGCTTATCTTCTTCAGAAAGCTCATCCATACCCAAAATTGCAATGATATCCTGAAGATCTTTATAGCGCTGGAGAACCAGCTGGACTTCACGAGCGATATCGTAATGCTTATCACCTAAGATTCGGGGGTCAAGAATTCGGGAAGATGAATCAAGCGGATCAACCGCCGGATAGATACCAAGTTCAGCAATCTGACGGGACAAAACTGTGGTCGCATCAAGATGGGCAAAAGATGTTGCCGGGGCCGGGTCAGTCAAGTCATCAGCCGGAACATAGATCGCCTGCACCGAGGTGATCGAACCCTTCTTGGTCGTCGTAATCCGTTCCTGCAATTCAGCCATCTCCGTCGCCAGGTTGGGTTGGTAACCAACCGCCGAAGGCATCCGTCCAAGCAGCGCCGAAACTTCCGAACCAGCCTGGGTGAAGCGGAAGATATTATCAATAAAAAGGAGCACATCCTGGCCCTCTTCATCACGAAAATATTCCGCCACAGTCAATGCCGAAAGACCAACCCGAAGACGGGCTCCCGGAGGCTCATTCATCTGACCAAAAACCAGAGCGGCTTTTTCGAGGACACCGGAATCTTTCATCTCGTGCCAGAGATCATTACCTTCACGGGTTCGTTCACCAACCCCGCCGAAGACCGAGAAGCCACCGTGCTGAGTTGCAATATTATTAATAAGTTCCATGATAACAACAGTTTTACCAACTCCGGCTCCGCCGAAAAGGCCGATCTTTCCACCTTTAACATAGGGTGCCAACATATCAATAACCTTGATTCCGGTCTCCAGAGATGCGAGTTCGGTACTCTGCTCTTCGTATGTAGGTGCGGGACGATGAATAGGGTAGCGTTTTTTCTCACCAATCGGCCCCATCTCATCGACCGGGTCGCCGATAACATTAATGATACGACCTAAAACTTCATGGCCGACCGGCATAGTCATCATCTCTTCAAGATCCCAGACTTCCATACCCCGAACCAGACCATCCGTCGAGTCCATCGAAACCGCACGAACCGTATTCTCACCCAGATGTGATGCTACCTCACAAACCAGATTCCAATCTTCGTCGTTAAGCGATTTATTGGTAATCCGCAGAGCATTGAAAATCTGGGGAAGCTTGCCTTTTTCAAACTCTACGTCAACTACAGGACCAATTACCTGGGTTATTCTGCCAATATTCTTATCGCTCATTACCTAGTACCTCTTAATCGGTGTTTATTATATTAACTTATTAAATTCAGCTCACTAAAAAACCAAGCTCAGGTTAATTCAAGGCCTCGGCCCCGCTGACAATCTCCATCAACTCGGTCGTAATCGCGGCCTGACGGGCGCGGTTGTAAAGCAGGGTCAGTTTCGCAGTCATTTCACTAGCATTTTTGGTTGCTGAATCCATGGCCGTCATCCGCGAACCATGTTCACTGGCAATCGATTCAAGCAACATACTAAATACTTGTGTATAAATATGACGAGGTATGATATCCGCAAGCAAAACATCTTCAGAGGGCTCATACAGATACTCAACCGGAATTTCATCTTCAGCCAACCTCTTAGGTTCAAGCGGCAGGAGCCGTTTAACCACAATATTCTGGGTCATCGCTGACTTAAACTCGGTAAAGGCCACATATACGGCATCAGTTTCACCCTCAACATAGCGGTCAATTATCGTGCGGCCAATACTTTCCGCCTGGCTGAAATCAGCAGTTCCGGAATTAAGTTCTTCAGTTTTAAACTCCCAGTCACGACGCCGATAGTGATCACGCGCCTTGCGACCAATAACACTCAATAAAATTTCCTCGCTACCTTCGCCTTTCTCTTTCATAAAAGAGTCCGCCGCTTTGATCACATTGGTATTAAACCCGCCACACAAACCGCGATCTGAAGTAATTACGAGCAACTCGATTTTTTTCTCATCACGGCGATCGAGCAAGGGATGCTTGCCGGGCTTCACGCGAACAGCAAGACTGGCCAACACATCACTCATTTTAACCGCGTAGGGACGGGCCTGAACGACGCTATCCTGGGCCTTTTTCAATTTAGAGGCGGCCACCATCTGCATCGCTTTAGTGATTTGCTGCGTACTCTTGACGCTGCTTATTCGTTTTCTGATATCTTTTAGATTTGCCATCTATCTAGTATCCTGCCCCAACCAAAGACTTTACTCACCTTACTCCGGTTCTAATTGTACATAATTAGTACCGGAAATTCCAAATCGGGATAAACCTTAAGGTTTGAAAACCTCCTTAAAGGCATTCAAAACTTCTTCGACCTTAGCTTTGAGATCATCATCAATTTTCTTTTTATCTCTGAGCTCATCCATCAAGGAGCTATAGTTTGCCGCGATAAAGTCGTTCAATTCGGATTCATAGCGCAGCAGTACCGAAACCTCATAGTCATCGACATAACCGTTAATCGCGGCGTAGATGATCAGCACCTGTTTCTCCATCGGCAATGGACTATACTGATCCTGCTTAAGCAGTTCAACCAAGCGAATACCACGAGCCAACATGGCTTGGGTCGTTTTATCAAGGTCACTGCCAAACTGGGCAAAGGCCGCCATCTCCCGATACTGAGCCAAATCGAGGCGCAGAGTACCGGCAACCTGCTTCATGGCTTTCACCTGTGCTGATCCACCGACCCGTGAAACCGAGAGTCCAACGTTGATTGCCGGCCGGATACCGGAATAAAAGAGATCCGACTCCAAAAAAATCTGGCCATCCGTAATCGAAATAACGTTGGTCGGAATATAGGCGGCAACATCACCGGCCTGAGTTTCGATAATCGGCAGGGCCGTCAGGGAACCACCGCCCCGTTCATCACTCATTTTAGCCGCCCGCTCAAGCAAGCGGGAATGGACGTAAAATACATCACCAGGATAGGCTTCACGTCCCGGCGGACGACGCAACAACAAGGAGAGCTGACGATAAGCCACCGCCTGTTTGGAAAGATCATCATAAATAATCAAGGCATGTTTGCCGTTGTCACGGTAATATTCACCCATGGTAACCCCGGTATAAGGTGAGATAAACTGCAACGGAGCCGGTTCACTCGCAGTCGCAGCAACTACGGTAGTATACTCCATTGCCCCATACTCTTCGAGTTTGGCCACAACCTGAGCTACGGTCGAACGTTTCTGCCCGATCGCCACATATATACAGTAAACATCCGTATCTTTCTGATTTATGATAGTATCAATGGCAACAGCGGTCTTACCCGTCTGCCGATCGCCAATAATCAGCTCACGCTGACCTCGACCAATCGGAACCATCGAGTCAATGGCTTTAAGTCCGGTCTGCAACGGTTCTGATACTGACTGCCGGTCAACAATCCCGGGAGCCTTAATCTCAACCCGACGCGCCTGATCCGTATCAATTGATCCTTTTCCATCAATCGGCTGACCCAGTGCATTAACCACGCGGCCTAGGAGAGCGTCACCTACCGGCACTTCGACAATCCGTCCGGTTCGTTTAACTTCGTCGCCTTCACTGATTTCAATATCTTCACCGAAAAGAGCGGCCCCGACATTGTCTTCTTCAAGGTTAAGAACCATGCCGTAAATGTCATGCGGGAAGAGCAGAAGCTCCCCGGCCATAGCATTTTCGAGGCCATAAATACGCGCGATACCGTCACCCACCGTAAGGATAGTTCCGGTTTCACTGACCTCAACCTTCTTTTCATAGTTCTCGATCTGATCTTTAATGATCTGACTTATCTCTTCAGCGCGTAATTCCATGGCCTTTTACTACTCCCTAAAAAACAGTTCCTTAAATGTGATAAACCGTCTCTAAACTTACTTATATACTTATATAATCTATATTTTAATGACCGTTTTACAACCGTCGATTTTCTTTACCTTATACCGCTTAGGCGCACAGGGTTTCACCAATCCGTTTGAGCTGGGTTTTGATGCTGCCGTCATAAACCATACCGCCGTAACGGGCAACAATTCCGCCGAGCAGACTTTCATCCACTTCAACCTTGAGCTCGACATTCTTACCGGTGAGCTTGGAGAACTCAACCCGTAAACTTTCAATCAAACTCTCATCCAAAGGTGCCGCACTGGCAACTTCAACCTCAAGCCGGCCTTCGGCTTCATCAACCATCCGGCTGAAATTTTCAGCAACCAGACCAACGTAGACCAGTTTATTCTTGTCAACCAGCAGGTTCAAAAGAGAATGCAGTGATTTAGATAACTCAAACTTATCCAATATTGCATTGAGAACCGCTTTTCTCTGCACGGTCTCAAAAACCGGATTGTATAGTACCCCGCACAACTCTGATTCTTTCTCAAAGAAAGCGGCAATCTCACTCAATTCCGTCTGCGCTTCAGACAAACGCCCCTGCTCACCGGCCAGTTCAAAATAGGCCTTGGCATATCTCTTGGCTATAATATCGCGAATCAACTCACGCCCCCACTACTTTCTCGAGATAATTTTCGACCATCCGCTGACGATCGCTGTCACTGACATTCTCTTTTACCAGACGTTCCGCAACTTCAACAGCCAGTTTCGCCGCTTCATTCCGTAAACTGCGCTGGGCCGTGGCAACTTCCTGATCCGCCATCTGCCGCGCCTGCTGCTTGAGCTTGGCCACCAGCGTCTCAGTCTCCTGGCGCATCCTCTCCTGCTCACGCTCAGCTTCGAGACTGGCCTTGGTCTCCATCGCTTTAAGCTCACCTTCAAGGCCGTCAAGCTTGGCCTGATATTCTGTAAAGATTCTTTCCGCTTCCGCTTTAGCTTCCTGAGCTTCCTGAACCCCTTTACGCAGAATTTCACTCCGGTTGGCGAAAAATTCACGCACCGGTTTACCGGCAAATTTTATCACAATCCACATCAATACTGCAATATTGAGTACGCGCCAGAGAAAATCTTTCAACAAAGGCATCGGATTTTCCGCCAGAAGCGTATAGAGGCTTTTATGCTCTGTAGCCCCGGTTTCAGAAGCCTGAGCCAGAACCACCGTCAGCCCAACCAGAACTGCCGCCAGAACAATCTTTCCGGCTATTTTTTGCAAACGAATATTCATCCCGTCCTACGACCTCAAACACTCAATAAAAAGACAGCTTAAATTTTCTTATCCAGAACTTTACCCGCAATTTCACGGGCCAAGTTGTCAACGTTGGCAATCAACTCTTTCCGAACAACCTCAATATCCTGACGCACCCGGTCTTTAGTCGAAGCAACCTGAGCCATAGCCTCTTCACGGGCCTTATCCATCAACTCACGCGACTCTTTGGCAGACTCATCTCTGATTGCTGAGGTCCGGGCAAACATAGCCTCTTTCGAAGCCGCCAGACGGGCCAGATAATCATCCTGATTCCGGGTTGCCTGAGCCCGCATCTCTTTGGCACTGGCAAAAGTCCCCTCAACCTTGGCCTGGCGTGCATCAATTACACGCAAAACCGGCTTAAAGAGGTAAAAATGCAAGAAGATCATCAGGGCGATGAAAATGCCCCACTGAATGAGAAACGTAACATTAAGATCTATCACAGCACCTAAACTCCTACAAAATAAATATAAAGCTACAGTTTCATACTAACTGAGCGGCCAGCCAACTCCTGATTTCAATCATTGACTAAAAAGGGGGCTACAGATCCGACCCCAGAGTCTCTAAAACATTAGCACCGGCATGGGCAATCAAACCAACACCCACATCCAAATTCAGCAAATTTAAGCTACAATCGAAATACAAAAAACACTCCCTGAGAAGCGGCGCCTAGTTATCATAGCATTGGTTTTCAAGTCAAGTTTTTTTTTACTTTTATCTCTATCCGTAAGAACTTAGATTTATTAAAAAAAATCTTGACACAGGGACTCTATAAATTGTACCTATAATCAGTGCATTGTCCCGTAAACCACTTTAGTTATTGAAGCCGCTATTATGGATAAGAAAAGCACCAGCTATCGTCCTCATCCATATACTCCGCTTACAGCTTATCATCCTATATTCAGCCAGAGACGAATCGAGCAGGTTCGTCATCTCTTACTCGCCTTTGTCTTGCTTTTCCTCTTCTGGCTCCTGCTCTCCGGACATTACGACCTTTTCCATGTCTCAATCGGCATCTTCTGCTGCATGCTGATCGCTTATATCTCCAGCGATTTTCTCTTTCTCCATATCGGTGCTGATGACACACACCTGATTTTAACACGCCTCATAATGTATCTCCCATGGCTTTTTTATCAGATCATGCTTTCCAATCTTCATCTGGTAAAACTCGTATTTTCACCAATCAGCCGGCTCAATCCCCGGATCATACCCTATCAAACGAAACTGACCAATGGTCTGGCCCTTGTAACCTTTGCCAACTCCATAACCCTCACTCCCGGCACCATCACCATAGAACTTGAGGAGAACACATTCTATGTCCATGCCATTGACAGCAAAGCCGCCAATGATCTTCTGACCGGGGATATGGAAAACCATATCGAAAAGGTTTTTCTACCGATTGCCCACCTAAAAGAAAGATCAAAAACTATGCTCACCGCTGAAGCTAGTAACCTGATTGTAAAAACCGTAGTCCGCCTCTTTACTCCCTTCATTCAGATCTACGGTCTCTACGTTATCGCCCACGGACACTATTCTCCCGGCGGCGGCTTTCAGGGAGGTGTTATCCTGGCATCCAGTGTCATCCTTCTCGCTCTGGCGTTCGGTCTCCATAAAACTATGACCAAAGTTACTGAGAAGTTAACCACCATGCTCTGTAGTACCGGAGTCCTGATCTACGGCGGCATCGGTCTTTTATGCCTGCTTTTGGGTGGCAATTTTCTCGACTATCAAAAACTTGATATATTTCTCAAAGTGGGGGCTCCTGAGGCCCGTTCACTCGGGATCCTGGGGATTGAGGTCGGAATTGGCATTGCGGTAATGGCCTGCATGATCTCAATTTTTTACGATATTGCGACCGGCGGCGACTTTTCCGAACGTAACGACCCGCCGGCAAGCAACGTAGTCGACAACGATAGTTCCGGAGATGAGAGATGATGGAGAATTTTTTTCTCGGGGCCGCTCTCTTTCTCTGTCTGCTGGTTCTGCCCTGCCTCTACCGGGCGATCGTCGGCCCCACCATTATCGACCGCATGGTTGCCATCGGTGCTATCGGCACCAAAACTCTGGTTATTCTGGTTTTAATGGGCTTTCTCTATGAACGCGTTGCCATGTTCATCGACATCAGTATAGTCTATGCCCTTCTTAATTTCATCGGTACCCTGGCTGCGGCCCGCTACTTTGAGAAGAAAGGAGACATCTAATATGGACAGCACCAATATAATCACCATTGTTTTTATCTGCACCGGCTGTTTTCTTTTTATGACCGGCTCAATCGGCCTGGTTCGCTTTCCGGATTTCTATGCCCGGATGCACGCTACCGGTAAAAGCGACACCCTGGCGGTATTTTTCTGCCTCTTCGGGCTGGCGATCTATCACGGATTTACGATTGACAGTATCAAGCTGTTCCTGATTGCGGTATTTGTTTTTATCGCTAACCCGACCGGTACTCACTCGATCTGCCGGGCGGCATTTCGCTGTGGCGTCAAACCCTGGATCAGAGAAAAGGAGAAATCATGATCTGGCAACTGGATATTATCCTCCTTATATTTATCGTCATCTGTGCAATCGCAGCGATCAATATCAAAGATTTAATTGGAGCCGTCATCATTCTTGGAGCCTACAGTTTTTTCATGTGTCTGCTCTGGACTGAAATGGGGGCGGTTGATGTCGCTTTTACCGAAGCGGCAGTCGGAGCCGGTATCAGTACGGTTCTCTTTATCGGAGCCGTCAACAAAACCGCACGGAGGTCAAAAGACTGATGCGAAAATGGTTCAAACCAATCTCTCTGGCGACGGTTATCTTAACGGGCATGCTACTAATTTACGGCATCCACGACATGCCCTCCTGGGGTGATCCCAATTCTCCGGCCAACCGCCATATTTCACCCCGCTACATCACCGAAGCAACCCGGAAAACTGCGACCCCCAACATTGTCTCGGCGGTACTGGGTGATTACCGGAGCTATGACACGCTGGGTGAATCAGCAGTCATCTTTACCGCCTCCATCTCCTGTCTCTTTCTTCTGCGCCGGATCCGCAGGCAGGGAAACCACGATGACTGAATATATTCTGGCCAAATATAATTTCTGGATCTACGTCGTCCTGATGATGATCGGCCTCTACGCCATGATGGGGAAACGGAATCTGGTCAAGAAACTTATCGGCATGAATATCTTCCAGACCTCTATTATTCTCCTGTTCGTCTCCGCCGGGGTTAAAAAAGGCGGCGCGACGGTGCCGATCCTGAGGCACAGCGACTACGGACCGGAACATGTTGAACATCTGATCCGGGTGGCGGACTATCTGAACCCGTTACCGCATGTGTTGATGCTGACCGCAATTGTGGTCTCTATCGCGACTACCGGGGTCGCCCTGGCAACCCTTATTCTGATATACAAACGCTACAACACCTTGGAAGAAGATGAGATCATGGCCATCAGAAAAGATATCCGTTCGTATAAAACACCCCGAATCCTGAGAAGTAAAGATTAAATATTCAAAATGTATTAATTGGCGGCTCCTGAAACTACAAATTATTGTGCCGGTAAAAAAACCAACTATAAAAAAACTTCACTAAAAAAAATGATTGATCAGTTACCAGCATTAATTATTGTCGCCCCTCTGCTCGGAGCTTTCCTGACTCCGATTATCGGCTGGCGCTATCAGCATCTGTGCCATCCCTGGACCCTGCTGATACTGACGATTCCGCTCTACTCCGCCGTTGGCGCCCTGCTCAAAGTTATAAGAAGTGGACCTTTTGGCTATAATCTCGGCGGCTGGGCTCCACCCTGGGGTATCGAATACCGGATCGACTATCTAAGTGCAATCATGCTGGTTTTGATTGCGGCCATTGGTCTGCTGGCTGCAGTCAACGCCCGGCCCGCCGGAAAGACTGAATTCAAGGGTAAAGAGGCCCAACTATACACCCTGTTTCTCCTCCAGATTACCGGTTTGCTGGGGATTGTAATTACCGGTGACCTTTTCAACATTTTTGTCTTTCTCGAGATCACCTCCCTCTCCGGGTACGGCCTTATTGCCCACGGTGAAGAGGGTGCCCCGATGGCAACCTTCAACTACATTATCATCGGCACTATCGGAGCCAGTTTTTACCTGCTCGGAGTCGGTTATCTCTACATGGCAACCGGCTCGTTAAATATCGCCGACCTTGCAACCCTGCTGCCGGCCCTCTATCACTCAAAAATAATTCTCGTTGGTTTTGCCTTTTTTACCACCGGAGTGGCAATCAAGATGGGGCTCTTCCCGCTCCACATCTGGATGCCGGATGCCTACACTACGGCTCCAAATTCTGTCAGCACTCTGATCGCACCCTTGATGACCAAGGTTGCGGCTTATCTTCTGATTCGCATTCTCTTCACCCTTTTCGCACCCCATTTTGCCCTCTCAGTAATTCCGCTTGCCACTATTCTCGGCTGGATGGCGATGATCGCGATTATCGTCGGCGGGGTTAAAGCTCTGGCCCAGACAGACATAAAACGCATGGTTGCCTATATCATGGTTGCAGAAGTCGGTTATATCGTCATGGGTATAAGTGTTATGAACCGGGCCGGTTTAACTGGAGCGATACTCCACATTATCAACGATGCCTGGATGATTTTCTGCCTCTTTTTGACCATTGGCGCCATCTCCTACAGGGGCCATGGCCGGGAGATCTACCATTTCCAGAATCTCAGTAAAAAGATGCCCCTGACCATGGCCGCCTTTGTTATTGCCGCACTCTCAATGTGCGGAATTCCCCCGGCCTGTGGTTTCTTCAGCAAATGGTACCTGATAATGGGAATGATTACCGCCAAGCAGTGGATTTTTGCCGCCACCCTGCTCTGCAGCAGTCTTATTAATGCGGTTCTGTTTTTCCGGGTTATCGAGAAAGCCTACCTGGCCCCGCCGGAGAGCATGGGTCACGGTCATGAAGATCATGAAGCGGAGAACATCGAACGTAAAGATGCACCGCTCAGTATGATGATCCCGATTATTATAAGCGCACTGGCGATTCTGCTGCTGGGACTGTTCAGCGGGAAGATTATTGATGTTGTCATTCAACATGCGGTGCCGGCAATTTTTTAGATTATTTGAACGTATCAAAAACTGAACCATATTTCTCGAAAAGGACTATTGTTACATGGGTGAAGTGATCTATTCAGCGAAACCGTTATGGGCCGTACTGGTCTCGATGGTAGCCGCTTTTCTGATCCTTTTGACTGGTGATAAAGCCCGAAATCTGCGTGAAGGCTGGACTATCCTTGCGGCCCTGATCAAGTTCGGTCTGGTCTTTTCTCTGATTGAACCGGTTCTGGCGGGAAAAACAATTGAATACACTTTAATCAACCTGCTTCCCGGAGTCGCACTCCAGTTCCGGGTTGACGCTTTCGGCCTGCTTTTCGGTGTCGTTGCGGCAACGTTGTGGATTCCAACATCCTTCTACTCCATCGGCTACGTCAGAACCCTTAATGAACACGCTCAAAGCCGCTATTTTTTCAGCTTCGCCATGTGCCTCTCTGCGGCAATTGGCGTAGCTTTTGCCGGCAACCTACTGACTTTACTAATTTTTTATGAGATTCTGACGATTGCCACCTGGCCGCTGGTAATCCATCATGAAGATGAAAGTGCTATCAGCGGCGGCCGAAAATACCTGGTCTACACCCTGGTTGCGGGCTGTATCCTGCTGCTGGCTATCGCTATCACCTACTCTCTCGCCGGCACCCTGGATTTTGTCGGCGGCGGTTTTCTTGCGGGACACGGTTCACCCGGCCTTCTGATTATTCTCCTGATCATGTTTATTGCCGGTTTCGGAGTCAAGGCCGGCATCATGCCTTTCCATGAATGGCTGCCGTCAGCAATGGTCGCGCCAACCCCGGTAAGTGCCCTACTGCATGCGGTTGCGGTTGTAAAAGCCGGAGTCTTCGGCTGCGTTCGTGTCATCCTGTTTGTCTTCGGGCCGCAACTTTTACACGAGCTCGGAGTCTGGACCATCCTCGCCGGAGTTGTGGCCTTTACCGTGGTTGCGGCAGGACTCCTGGCATTGGGTCAAGATCACCTTAAACGCCGGCTCGCATTTTCGACGATTAACAATCTGGCTCTGATTATCTTGGGCGTCAGCCTGTTGAGCAAAAACTCTATGACCGGCGGCATCCTCCATCTCGCCAACCATGCTTTTATGAAGATCACCCTCTTTTTCTGCGCCGGGGCGATCTATGCCAAAACTCATAAGGATCATGTCAGCCAACTCGATGGTTTAGGCCGGCAGATGCCTTTCACCTTTGCGGCTTTTGCAATCGCCTCAATGGGTCTCTGCGGCCTGCCCCCGGTCAACGGTTTTATCAGTAAATGGTTTCTCTGTTTAGGCGCAGTTGAAACTCATCAATTAGTTTTTCTTTTCGTTATTCTAACCAGCGCTCTGCTTGATGTCGCTTTTTTCTTTCCGATTATCTACAACGGTTTTTTCAAACAACCGCTGCCCGATGTTGCCGGAAAAATCGATGAAGCCCCGCTTATCATGGTCATTCCGCTCTGTGCGACGGCGCTGTTCTCAATTATTTTCGGAATTTTCCCGAACGCGTTTCTCAACTTCTTCAACATCGTCCGGCTCGCCGTGACCAACGTTCTTGGAGGTTGAGATGAACCCGACTAAACTGCGCCTGATAATGCTGGGACTTATTTTGTTGCTTTTTCTGCTGGGTTTTGCCTTTCCTAATCCGCACCCTCATTTCTGGTGGCAAAAGATCCCCGTATTCGATATTTTCTTCGGCTTTTTCGGATCTATCCTGATAATTGTCCTGGCCAAATGGATCGGCCATAAGTGGCTTTTAAAGGACAAGGACTACTACGACCATGATTAACCTGCCGCCCGCATTTATCTACATAATCGGAGCCCTGCTGATCCCGCTGGTTCGGATCCGCCGCCTGCAGCAGGCCCTGGCTCTGCTGATTCCGGTATTGGCCATGGTGACGATTATGCAGATGCCGCAGGGAACTTACTGGCAGATGCAATTTCTGGATTACGATCTCATCCTGGGCCGGGTTGACAAATTGAGTAAACTTTTTGCCTATATATTTGTCATAATCTCCTTTTTCAGCATGATCTACGCTATCCATATCAAAGAGATCGGCCAGCACGTTGCCGCCTACCTCTATGTCGGCAGCACCCTGGGAGTCGTCTTTGCCGGCGATCTCTTCTCGCTATTTTTCTTCTGGGAGATCATGGCCGCATCCTCCGTCTTTCTGATCTGGTACAACCGGACTGAAGCCTCCCTTAAAGCCGGTTTCCGTTATGCCCTGGTTCATCTTTTTGGCGGCGCCATCCTTTTAGGTGGAATCGTCATGCAGGTTTCAACCACCGGCTCAACCCTGTTTAACCCCTTTGACCTAAGCACCCTGGCCGCAAAATTCATTCTCTTCGGCTTCTTAATCAATGCCGCAGTACCGCCTCTGCACGCCTGGCTCCCCGATGCCTATCCGGAAGGCACCATTACCGGCAGTGTCTTTATGACGGCCTTCACGACCAAGAGTGCCGTTTATGTCCTCGCCCGCTCGTTTGCCGGCACCGAAATTCTTATCTGGCTCGGGGCGATCATGGCCCTCTACGGCGTCTTTTACGCAGTCATTGAGAAAGATATCCGGCGGCTGTTATCCTACCACATCGTCAGCCAGGTCGGTTACATGGTCTGCGCTATCGGTATCGGCACCGAGATGGCCTTAAACGGCGCCAGTGCCCACGCCTTCTGCCACATTCTCTATAAAGCGGTACTATTTATGGGTATGGGGGCGGTAATTCAGGCCACCGGCCGGCGCAATATCCTTGATCTTAAAGGCCGTTATCTCTACCGTAAAATGCCGATCACCTTAGGACTCTATATGGTCGGAGCCTTCTCGATCTCGGCGGTGCCGCTCTTTAACGGTTTTATCAGCAAAACCATTATTGTTGCGGCGGCCGGAGTAAGCGAGATGCCGCTTATTGAAATAATGCTTCATTTAGCCTCGGTCGGGACTTTCCTGAGTGTCGGCCTGAAACTTCCCTGGGGAGTCTGGTTCGGAAAACCGGACGGCAGTGAAGATGAGATTACTGATCTCAAAAAAATACCTTTAAACATGCACCTGGGCATGGGACTCGGGGCTTTGCTCTGCATAATTACCGGAATTTTCCCCGATATTCTCTATAAGATCCTCCCATATAAAGTTGATTTCCATCCTTACGCACCCAGCCATGTTGTCGCCTCACTCCAGCTACTGGTTCTGACTCTGGCCGGATTCTGTCTCTATACCAACAAGCTGATGGCCGGGCGCAAGTCCATAAGTCTTGACACCGACTGGTTTTACCGAACCTTCGGCCGAATTATTCTTGAATTCTGCCTCTTTCCGTTAAACCGGTTTCGCGATTCGGTGCAGTCCTCTTTTGCCAACTGGACGGCGGCTATGGCTTCACTCAGCAAGCATCCTTACGCTCTTTTAGAAATCGGCTGGTACACGGTAACCGGTCAGAAAAAGACGATGGCCGAACTTCTGCAGCGCACTTACGATGAAAAGGATTACCGCCTTCCCATCGGCATCGGGGTCTGTGCTTCCTTAATTTTTCTTTTCATCTATGCTCTAGTCTACATGCGCGTCGCCAGCTAACTCTTACCGCGCTAAAACCTCTGCAAGCATCAAACCTGGCCGCAATTACATACATAGGCTAAGTGGCGCTTGACCTTCCAAAACATCTTTCGTCCCGGTTGAATAATTATTTTAAGTGCAATTTTATTTGAAATGTGTTTATAGTGAATTGAAAAGATTTTGATACTCCTGAAAAGCAGGAATAATCAGGAGAAAAAATTCCATCGGTTCTAAAGTGGATTTACAAGGAGACAGAGATGACTTTATCAAAAAAACTGGGTGCGGAATTTATCGGTACATTCTGGCTGGTGCTTGGCGGTTGCGGCAGTGCGGTTTTCGCCGCGGCTTTTCCCGATGTCGGAATCGGCTTTCTCGGAGTTGCTTTGGCTTTCGGCCTGACGGTGTTGACCATGGCTTTTGCGATTGGTCATATTTCCGGCTGCCACCTCAACCCGGCGGTCTCATTTGGCCTCTGGTCCGGCAAGAGAATGCCGACCTCGGAACTCGGCCCCTACATCATCGCCCAGGTGGCAGGCGGTATCGCCGGGGCCGCAATCTTGTATCTCATCGCCACCGGCAAAGCCGGCTTTGACGTAACCGTCGGTTTCGCATCAAACGGCTACGGGGCGCACTCGCCCGGCGGCTACAGCCTGACTGCCGCTCTGGTAACTGAAGTAGTAATGACGTTCATGTTTCTGATAATAATTCTCGGAGCGACCGATAAACGGGCTCCTGAAGGTCTGGCTCCGATTGCTATCGGTTTAGGACTCACCCTGATTCATCTTATCAGTATTCCGATCACCAACACCTCCGTTA
>JAOZQE010000027.1:22210-24666 GCA_029932385.1 bacterium
TTAGGACTCACCCTGATTCATCTTATCAGTATTCCGATCACCAACACCTCCGTTAATCCGGCCCGGAGTACCGGAGTCGCTATTTTCCAGGGCGGCTGGGCGATCTCTCAATTATGGCTTTTTTGGGTTGCCCCGATTATCGGTGCAATTCTGGCCGGAGTTGTTTACCGTTGGTTTGAATCCGATTAAAGGTCTTTAGGATCGGGTTCGTCGAACCCGATCCTCTCCTGACCAAAGAGACACCCTTATATGCCTGAAAAAGCCCCGCGCAACCGCACCTTGACGATCACCGATGCCGAAAGAAAGGAGCTGTTGCGTGAGGTCATAACCCTGAATTCATCCTGCGTCGTAACTGATTTCACGGATCGGTTGATCAATCAGGATATCTTCTCATGCACCGGTTTTCTGCCGTCAGCTTTCATTGATCTACTGATCATCGATCCGCCCTATAATCTGAGTAAAAAATTTGCCGGCAACACCTTCACGCGTAAAACTGAAGCTGTATACCGGCAGTGGCTGGAATCATGGCTGCCGGGGCTCAAAAGATGCCTGAAAGAGACCGCGTCGTTGTATGTCTGCTGTGACTGGCACTCATCGAAAGCGATCCAGAGTGTGCTCGAAGAACATTTCAAGATCAGAAACCGGATTACCTGGGAGCGGGAGAAGGGCCGCGGAGCTAAAACCAACTGGAAGAACTGCTCCGAAGATATCTGGTTCTGTACGAAAACTGATGACTACTATTTTAACGTTGAAGCCGTAAAGTTAAAACGTAAGGTGGTTGCTCCCTACCGGCACGCTTCCGGCGCACCCAAGGATTGGCAGGAGGATACCGCCGGCAACTTTCGCTTAACTCACCCCTCCAACCTGTGGACCGATATCTCCATCCCCTTCTGGTCAATGCCGGAAAATACCGACCACCCGACCCAGAAACCTGAGAAATTGATCGCCAAGCTGATTCTGGCCAGCTCAAAACCGGGTGATTTTATTTTTGATCCTTTTGCCGGCTCCGGAACAACCTGTGTCGTGGCCAGAAAACTGGGTCGTAAGTTTTCGGGCATCGAGATAGAGCCCGACTATTGTGCCATGGCCGTAAAACGCCTCGCCCGGGCCGCTTTGGATAAAACCATTCAGGGATATCATGAGGGCTATTTCTGGGAACGCAACACCCTGGCGCAACAGAAAAAGAAAAAGGTGAAAAAACGGGAATCAGATCCGCTTTTTCACCTTTTCACATAAACATCTGTAACATCTGTCAAAAAATTTCAGCCGCTAATCAGAAACAACTCTCACTGACAAGAGTGATCTTTCCCTTTCTGAACATCAGCGGATAGAGTTTTTTCGCAATTTCACCATTATCGAGAGTGGTAGTTAAACCGGAAGCTAAAGAAAGCTCCCGGCACCCTACCAGCAGCTGGCGCCAGGTTTCAGCATCGGCCTGAGGGTTGACATTTACGGCCAGCTTACGCAGAAGCATTATCGTATCGTAACCATAAAGCTCCAGCAGGCCGGGTATCTCACCCCGATTGAGGGCACTGAAATCGGCTTGGAAACGAGCCTGAATCTCAGCCTGGGGATCACTAACAACGGCCGCTGATTCCGAACCGGTGGTAACCGGAGGCAGACTCGCCCCGACAAAAAATGACCCTTCAGCAAAATTAGCAACCGAGTCTAAAAACTCAGTATTATTCCAATATCTTCCTCCCAGCAGAAAACACTCATCAAGATCGTAAAAAGCGAGCTGCGGGATAAGCAGTTTTAAAGTCTGCTCCCGATCCGGAATGACCAGAGCTTCGAAATCACACCGCAGCAGCGGCCGCGGCATTATCTCATCGGCACCAATGATATTAAGTTCAGCCCCGTCAATTCCGATTTTACGCGCAAGATCCGCAAGTTTGTCAGCTCCATCCGGTTCAAGCGACGCCCCGCTTTTCGCCGCCTGGCGCTGACGTTGCCGCCGTTTCAACCAGGCTTCATAATCTTTGCGTTTCTCTTTGAAACGACGATAGCGCCGTTCCCCGATCAGCTCCCTGATAGCCGGGCCGAAATCAGGTCGGCTGGCATCATATTCAACCTGACGCACCACCTGCCCGCCCCACGACTCCACCTGACTCACAAATTTTTCAGCAAACTCTCGTCCGTAACGATTGCGGGGAACCAGGAGTGCGAATTGCCTGATTCCCAGGCGGGCCCGGGATAACTCCGCCAGGGAAACGGCCTGATTGCGAATCGTCGGACAGTGCAGAAAGACATTTGGATAGCGTTCAAGGCTATGGAGAAGTGGGCTTAAACTGATCATCGTCACCCCCAGACTTTGAGCCTGGGCGGCGGCATAATTGGCCGCTTTCCCGGTGTAAGGACCGAGCAGCAAACTCACCTTTTTTTCATGCACAAGATAGTCTACTCCGGCCCGGGCCCGTTCTCCCTCACCAGCGGTATCGTAGAAAAAAACCTTAACC
>JAOZQE010000095.1:0-3771 GCA_029932385.1 bacterium
GTTTATACTGGAAGGTAAGATTTAAATACCCTGTACTTGTCTAATCTGTATGAGGAGGTATAAAATGATTCGGGTGAGAAAATTTTTTCGGCCGTTTCTGTTAATACTGCCGGTTGTTTTTTTTGCTCTTCTCGGGGACGCGGCGGCTGCGGGAGTGGAACCATCACTGTGTCAACGACTGGCGGCGGAAAAGGGTTTGGAGCGGGTTTTGGTCGCCCGTTACTGTTCGGATAAGAACAAAATTTCTGTCGATACCAGGATAATCGGTAAGAATCTTAAACAGGTCGAGTATAAGGCCACCTACGATCGTTTTTCAGCTCCGGCATCAGTGCGGAAGGCCCAGGCTTTTCTCGATGAAAACCGGAAATGGATGGCTGAAATTGAGAAAAAATTCAAGGTTGAGGCTGAAGTGATAACCGCCATTTTCCTGGTCGAGTCCGATCTGGGTCGTTACCCGGGACGTTATTCTTTGCTACAGGTTTTTATTTCCCTGGCATCCTGTGATCAGGAAGAGTATTTGCGCCGAGTCTACCGAGAGCTTAAACCGAAATTTCCGGATATCGACTATGCCTGGCTGCAACGTCGAGCTCGAAAAAAATCGGCCTGGGGTTATACTCAATTGGTGGCCCTGTTAAAGCTGGCTGACCGGCTTGAAGTTGATTCGGTGAAAGGTTCCTGGGCTGGAGCTTTCGGGATTTGTCAGTTTATTCCCAGTAGCTGTTTAAGCTATGCGGTTGACGGTAATGGTGACAATAAAATCGATCTTTACAATTTCAAGGATGCCGCGGCAAGTGTTGCCAACTATCTCAAAGCTCACGGCTGGCGGCCTGGTCTTGAGGTTAAACAGCAGGAGAAGGTTGTTCTCAGTTACAATCACAGCCGCCTCTATTGTGAGGCTGTAGTTGCTTTAGCGGGACAGTTACGATAATTTTATGGTCGATAATATAGTGGATGGAATCCTGATCTCATTTGAAGGGATCGAGGGGTGTGGTAAATCGACTCAGATTGTCATGCTTGCGGAGCGTTTGCGGGGGCTGGGCCTGGAGGTTGTGGTTTCACGTGAGCCCGGGGCGACACCGCTGGGGCAGGAGCTGCGGAAGCTGCTTTTAGATCCGGCTTACAACCCCGATGCTCTAACCGAGTTACTACTATATCTGGCTGATCGCCGCGAACACTGCTCCCGGATAATTCGTCCGGCTCGGGCCCGGGGGGCGATAGTTTTGCTGGATCGTTTTATCGACTCAACCTGGGTTTATCAGGGATTTGCAGCTCCGGCCGCGGCTGCCGGGGCCACTAGAGACGCGGTCTCCGCTAAGATGATTGAGACTTTGAACCGGCTGGTTGTGGGTTCTGACTGGCCGCAACTGACTTTCCTCCTGGATTGTTCAGCGAAAGTCGGCCTGGAACGGGCCCGGCGGCGTAATCTTGAAACCGGGGCGGTGGGTGTTGCTGATCGTTTTGAACAGCGGCATCTCGATTTTCATGAGCAGGTTCGGGCCGGTTTCCTGCGCTTAGCGGAGATAGAAAAAGAGCGTTTTCGGATTGTCAACGCACAACAGGAAATTGATGGTATTCACGACTGTATCTGGCGTGAGATTTCAAACCGGATTCTCGGATAGGGTATGCCGTTAGCTGATATTTATGGACAGGCTCTGGCGCGGGAACGCCTGCTTAACATGGTCGTGCGGGATCGGGTGCCGCAGACGCTGCTTTTTGCCGGGCCGGAAGGGGTGGGTAAAAATCTGGCAGCCCGGATGTTTGCTCAGGCCTTAAGCTGTCGTCAGCGGATCGATGGTGATGCCTGCGGCAGTTGCCCGGCCTGTATCCAGATTGAGCGCAAGCTCTATCCTGATATGTTGATTGTTACGGCTGAAAAACAGCAGATTAAGATTGGTCAGGTGGCTGAAATCCGGGAATTCATCAGTTTTGCGCCGTTGGTAGGTGAACGGCGGATCGTAATTATCGAAGAGGCTCATAAACTCAACAATGTTGCCGCGAATGCCCTGCTGAAAACTTTAGAGGAACCGTTTCCGACGGTGTTGTTTATACTTTTAAGTCACCGTCACAGCTTGTTGCTTGCGACCATTCTGTCGCGCTGTATGCTTCTTCCTTTTGTCTCCCTGCGTAAGACGGCAGTGATCGAGATTCTGGAGGGGTTGGAACTTGTGCCGGAGTACGGTGAGATTACGGCGACAGGTATTGCCGATGCCGCAGCCTGGTCCGGCGGCAGCATGGGGCGGGCGCTCTTTTTTTTGAGGGATGAGAATCTTCACTGGTTCAGTGATTTTATTGGAAAGTTCAGCCAACTGCCGCAGGCAACTCTTAATCAGGCTCTTGATCTGGCGGAAATTGCGGCCCAATTTAAGGAGCGTGAAGTACTTTTTTTTATCATGCGTAGTTTTCTGCATGATACGTTGTTGGCAGCCCGGGGTCTTTACGGTACGCGAGCGGATGATATGCGCATAGAGACTTCTTTCTGGAGTGAGGCGGTACTCGTATTTGCCGCGTTACCGGAGTCGGTACTTAAGTCAATCCGCAGGCGGCTTTTAGACGTGGAGAAAGCTCAGGGGATCAATGTCAACCTCAGGATAGCTTTTGACGCATTGTTCAGCGCAGTTGCCACCGGCCGAGATATGGTTTAATTTGCTGGTGTTCTATGATATAAACAGTAATGATTCAAGGTTGTTTTTTTAGTTTAATTTCCGGTGTTACCGGATAAGATAAGTGTCGTGAAGATCTGATGAGCTTTGCTTAGGCACTGAAATAGAGGTTTTTGATGGCTAAACGTTATGCTGGGATATCTTTTCGATGCTCCCGTAGAGTCTACTGTTTTGAAGTCGGGGCTTTGCATCTCAAAGTCAATGATGATGTGGTTGTAGAGACTGATCGCGGTGTCAATATCGGGCAGGTGGTTGTCTCTCCGGAAACGGCCGTGCTCCCCGACGAAGTTCCGGCGGAGAGTGTGAAGAAGGTTTTGCGCAAAGCCCGTGAAGACGATTTTGTGAGGTTAAAGGAGAACAATCAGCGGGAGTTGGATGCTGCCAAGATATGCCAGGAGAAGATTAAGTCCTATAAATTAAAAATGAAGCTTGTGCGGGCCGAATTCATGCACGACGGCAATCGGGTAATCTTCTATTTTACGGCTGAAAATCGAGTTGATTTTCGTGAACTGGTTAAAGATCTGGCGCATACCCTGCATGTCCGGGTCGAGATGCGCCAGATTGGGATTCGGGATGCCGCCGGGATGCTGGGCGGGGTCGGAATCTGTGGTCGCGAACTCTGTTGCGCCGCTTTTCTTTCGACTTTTGATCCGGTTACCGTGAAGATGGCCAAGGAGCAGAACCTGGCCTTGAACCCGATGAAAATCTCCGGTATTTGCGGCCGGCTGATGTGCTGTCTGGGTTACGAATATGAAAACTATCGCAAATCCGGTTCCAGTAAGGGAGGTGGCCGTAACAAGCGGGGCGGTAAAGGGTCTGGTCCCGGGTCTGGGAATAGAAGTGGACAGGAAGCTAAAGGTAGCGGCGGAGAGAATGGAAAGTCCAGGGGTAAAGATAATTCACCTCGTAATCCTGCTAAAGACCAGAAGAATACGGAGGCCGGGTCGCAACCTGTGAACTCAGCAGTTGAAAAGCGTGATGAGAAGAAAGATTCAGGCTCTCATAAATCCGGGTCAAAAAACTCCGGTCAAAGAAATTCAGGGCGAAGAAATTCAGGGCAAAGAAACTCTGGCCAGAAAAACTTTAATGATAAAAATTCCAGTGATAAAAA
>JAOZQE010000095.1:3871-7597 GCA_029932385.1 bacterium
TGATAAAAATTCCAGTGATAAAAACTCCGGTAAAAATGAGCCGCGTTCCGAAAAAAGTCCGCAGGGTGATATAAACCGCGAAAATAGAAAAAGTGAAAAATAATGAGTGCTATGCAAAACGACAAAATTTATTATATTACGACTCCGATATATTATGTCAATGATGTGCCGCATATCGGTCATGCCTACACTACGATTGCGGCCGATGTCATGGCCCGTTATCAGCGTCTTTTAGGAAAAGAGGTCTTCTTTCTTACCGGAACTGATGAACACGGCCTGAAAATTGAAAAAACGGCTATTGCTAAAGGCTTGAGTGCGAAAGAGCTGGTTGACGATGTCGTTAAACGCTATATCCATCTCTGGAAGGTCTTGAACATTTCTAACGATGATTTCATCCGGACCAGTGAAGAGCGTCATCACCGGGCTGTGCACGCGTTCTTCAAGCTGGTTAAAGAGCACGGTGATGAAAATATTTACCTCGGCCACTATGAGGACTGGTATTGTGTTCCCTGTGAGACCTTCTGGACGGAAGCGCAGCTTGTCGACGGTAATTGCCCAGAATGTAAGCGACCGGCGGAGCGAGTTAAAGAGGAGAGCTATTTCTTCAAAATGTCAGCTTTCCAGCAGCGTCTGCTCGACTATCTGGCAGAGCATGATCAATTTGTTCGGCCGCAGAGTAAGCTCAATGAAATTCTGGGCTTCCTGCGCGAGGACCTGCGTGATTTGAGTATCAGCCGGAGCAGTTTCAGCTGGGGGATCCCGGTGCCGGATGATGAACGTCATGTTATCTACGTCTGGTTTGACGCCCTGATCAACTATCTGACGGCCGCCGGTTTTCCCGACGATATGGAGCGTTTCGAGAAACTCTGGCCGGCGGATGTCCATCTTATCGGTAAAGATATTCTGCGTTTTCATGCGGTCTACTGGCCGACCTTTCTTTTTGCCGCTGATCTGCCGCTGCCGCGTAAAGTCTTCGCCCACGGCTGGTGGACGGTCGAAGGTGAGAAGATGTCCAAATCGGTTGGTAATGTGGTCGATCCTGAAGTGGTGGTCGGGGAGTTCGGGGTTGATGCTTTCCGCTATTTTCTCCTGCGTGAAGTACCTTTCGGACTTGATGGTGATTTTTCTCAAAGCGCTCTTAAAGGTCGGATCAACAGTGAACTCGCTAATGATCTCGGTAACCTTCTGAGTCGAACTGTATCAATGGTAAAAAAATACCGGCAGCAGATTATTCCGGCAGCTGACTGCGAGAATCAGCATTACAAAGAGTTTGCCGCTCTTAATGATGAAATTAAATCAGAAGTTGCTCAGGCCATTGATAATTTGGCTTTCCACAAAATGCTGGCTGCGGCTTGGCGTCTGGTGGAGAAGTGTAACCGCTTTATCGATGAGCAGGCTCCCTGGGCTCTGGCCAAGGATGAGTCAAAGGCGGCAGAACTCGACCAGGTACTTTATTGTGTGCTAGAGAGTTTGCGTCTTTTGAGTCTCTACTTAAATCCGGTTATGCCGGAAAAAACCGGGCAGATGGCAGTGCAGCTTGGTCAGAGAAGTCCTGCCGTACAGAGCGGGCCCGAAGTTTTTACCTGGGGTCGGTTGGAGACCGGTGTGGAAGTTGTTAAAGGGGAATCACTCTTTCCACGCCTGGATTAGTGACTTACAAAAATTTCTGTTCGGGATGAAGTTTTGGGGATTTTTTCCGCTTATCTTCAGCCCGCGTTAAACAATATTGTGGTTGTATTTGATCATGGCGTCTGCAGACAGAAAAAAAAGGTATAATAAACAGGCTGTTGCTGTGGCTGATATTGTTGGCGGGGTGCTCGATACGCGGCCCTTGAAGATGCGTCTGTTGCATGAAGATATCTTTCGCCAGTGGCGTAAAATCGTCGGCAAAGGTCTGGTTGATAAATGTCAGCCGCGCCGGATCAAAGGCTACACCCTGCATTTGGATGTCGTCAGCAGCTCCTGGGCGCATCAGCTGATCTACCTCCAGGAAGAGATTATCAGCCGGGTCAATA
The DNA here is from genome assembly GCA_029932385.1 of bacterium. Classification (GTDB taxonomy): domain Bacteria; phylum Desulfobacterota; class Anaeroferrophillalia; order Anaeroferrophillales; family Tharpellaceae; genus Tharpella. The sequence continues at coordinate 5,887 of JAOZQE010000095.1, forward strand.
AACTGGCCGGGACTCTGTTGATTGCCTCAATACATTGCCGGGCGGTAAAGAAAAGAGAACTTAAGATTGTCGCTCCTGATACTGAGTCTGCGACTCAGATGCTGCCCAGCAACCTGGTCTCCGAGGCGGAAACCAAAAAATGGCAGCGTGAGATTGTCGCCAAAGTTAAAGATCCGGATCTTAGTGCCCTGTTAAGTCGGATGCGCTGTCATAGCGAGATCAAACGTCGTGCTCTGCGGAATTGTAAATGAGTGCGGTGGCCGGTGAGCTTTTTCTAATTGCCACCCCGATCGGCAATCTGGCTGATATCACCCTTCGGGCTTTAGAAACCCTGCGTACAGTCGATCTGGTTGCGGCCGAAGATACGCGAACCGCCAAAAAACTATTCAGCCGTTATCAGATAACGGCCCCGTTAATCTCCCTGCATGATAATTCATCGCCTAAACGACTTGACGATCTTCTGGAAAAACTTCTCGCCGGAGCAACTATCGGGGTGATTTCCGAGGCCGGCACTCCGGGAATTTCAGACCCCGGTTACCGCTTGATCCAGATGGCGGCTCAAGCGGCGATCAGGATTACGCCTATTCCCGGAGCCTGTGCCGCGATTTCAGCTCTCTGCGCCAGTGCTCTGCCGCTCGATTCGTTCTATTTTGCCGGTTTTTTGCCCAACCGTTCGGGGCCGCGTCAGCGCCGTCTCGAGGAGTTGCGGGAGATCTCTGCCACTCTGATTTTCTATGAATCTCCACGTCGTCTTAACACTACTTTAGAAGATCTGGAAAAAGTCTTAGGCGACCGACCCGCCTGTATTGCCCGTGAATTAACCAAAGTCTACGAAGAGTTCCTACGCTTGCCTTTAAGTCAACTTCGGGTTTTAGGTTCTGAACGAAGCTGGCGCGGTGAAATCACCATTCTGGTTGCCGGTTACGACCGTGAAAGTTCGGCCCGTGACCCTGAAGCCCTGGCCGCCGTTGAAACTCAGATTCGTTCCCGGTTGACCGACCCCGACTTCATTAAGGATCACAGCAACCGTGATTTAGTCGATCTCCTGCAGGCCGAATTTCCCCACCTGAAACGCCGCCAGATTTATGATCTGGTGCTGGAAAAGGATTCGGCCAACGGTTGATCGAGTGATAATACTAATTCAGCCGGAAATCTAATCCAGGTCCAGCTGAATCTTGCATTTATTGCATTTTACGGCCCCGCGAAAAACAATATTGCCGCATTCAGGGCAGGTATAGCGGGCCTCTTCATCGGCAATAAATTTTTCCGTACCGACTTCCCGCCAATAGGGAACCGTTCGTAAAATGACTTTTTTCCCGACTGCCATAGAAAAATCTTCAATATAACGGCAAGGAAATTCAGCGCACTGATGACAGCCGGTATAACCTTTCTCTTTTGTGCAATCCTTAATTTCACAATGTTTACAATACATAAATACGTCATCAGATAAACAGCCGCCGCACCGGATGTCTACAGTTGATAAATTTTCACTTCCGGGAAGAGTGCCTTTCCCCGGGATTCCTCCTTTATAGAGATTCACCAACCGCTCTTTAAACTTTTCATTATTGTCACGATGAGCAATGTAGATGGCACAGACGCCACAGTAAAGGCCGCAAGGAGCGATTAGATCCGGATTTGCAGTCATAATTCCAAGCCCTCCAGAATTTGTGGGTTAGCTGAATAGTCACATCATTTTTTAAGTTGCAAGCGC
>JAOZQE010000028.1 GCA_029932385.1 bacterium
TCTATTTGAAGGGTTATTTTGCTCTGGCTTATGTTATCGGTTGGACCGGTGGTTACGTTATGTTGCTGGTTTTGATGGCCGGCCAGATCCGTCGTTTCGGTAAATATACGGCGGCCGACTTTATCGGTGACCGTTATGAATCGCAGGGTGCGCGTCTTTTGGCAGCCTTAACCGCGATTATCATCTCCCTGACCTATGCTATTGGTCAGTACAAAGGTATTGCGATGATGTTCTCCTGGGTTTTCGGCATGAACTATGCGACTTCAGTTATTGTCGGTACCGGTGTCGTTTTAGCCTACATTATCATCGCCGGTATGCTGGGCGCGACCAAAAATATGCAGTTCCAATATGTTATCATTATTACTGCATTTATTTTCCCGCTGATTTTCATCGCCAAAAAACTGGGTTATTTCTACCTGATCCCGGAAATCGGCTACGGTTCCGCAGTTTGGGATCTCGGGCATAAGTATGCATCCGATCCTAATAACCTCAAATACATACAGCCTTGGGGGGTTGCCAGCACCTATAAATGGATCGCGTTGTGCTTCACCATGATGGTTGGTACCGCTGGTCTGCCGCACGTTCTTTCCCGTTTCTACGTTGTTCCCAATACCCGTGACGCTCGTTGGTCGGTGGTCTGGGGTCTCTTTTTTATCGGTCTGCTCTACTGGAGTTCTCCGGCTTATGCGGCTTTCGCTCGAGTCCAGAATGCTATCGCCGGGGTTCAACCGGTAAAAGCTTTGGCCGATGTTATTATTATTACGGCGGCTGAAAATGCAGGGTTACCGCAGTGGTTCACTGGTTATCTGGCGGCGGGTGCTATTAGTGCCGCTTTCTCAACCGTTTCCGGTCTGCTGCTTGCAGCTGGCGGGGCCGTATCCCACGATATCTACTATCGGATTATCAATCCCAATGCTTCCGAGCAGTCCCGGATGATGGTCTCCAAGGTTGCGGTTTTCATCCTTGGTTTGTGTGTCGTTATGTTCGCTCTCAAACCTTTTGCCCTGATTGCCCAGATTGTGGCCATGGCCTTTGCGATTGCCGGGAACACCATTTTCCCGACCTTCCTGCTTGGGGTCTGGTGGAGTCGTGCCAATAAACAGGGTTGTATCGCCGGTATGCTGGTTGGTCTGACGCTTACTGCCTTCTTCTTTTTCTGGGGTAAAGGTAACGATCATTGGCTGGCTCAGTTGATTCCGTTCACTTCATCTTCACTGATCCTGATGCCGATCGCTCTGTTTACCAACATTATTGTTTCTTCGATGACGCCACCGCCATCGATGGAAATTCGCAAGTTCCTCTGCGAACAGGTGCATGGAATCGAGTTTGACTAGTTCTCTTATGTTTTTCATAGAGAGTTAGAAGTGTAGAAAAAAGAGGGGGTGCATTAATGCACCCCCTCTTTTTTTTGTAGATTTTCTGGTTATGATGGTTTATGCTGTTTTCAATAAAATGGCTATTTTCTTTCTCTCAAGTCTGTCATAATTTGGGGCTTTGTCTAAATGCCGACCGCTTACAAATCAGCTGATTTCAGTCAGCTTTACCGCCAATACCGGCAGAACGGCAGGATCGATGATCGAGCGCGTTTGAGCTCCATTTTAGATTTTGACGAGGAACTTAAGTTTTTTCCAAGCCTTGATGTGCATCTCGAATTTTTGGATTCCGGCTGTTCAACTTTAGCTGACCGTCGCGATTATCTTAAGGTGAGACAGGCTGAAATTAATGAACTGGTCAGTCGGATATCCCTGACCGATGATCTGGAAGACCTGGTTGAATTGCATCGCCGTTTGAACGTGGTGGCGATAGAGCTCTTTCTGAAAGGGGTCGGCGTTATGGAGATTCACTCCTTGATCACCGACTACAGGCATCTTCTAACTAAAAGAGTGGTTTCACTGATTTCAGCCAGGTTGTCACCGCAGCCTTGTGAGTTTGCCTGGTTTAATATGGGTAGTGATGGCCGGCGGGAACAGACATTCTTTACCGATCAGGACAATGCTTTAGTTTATATGGTAGACGGAGTGCCGGAGGTTGACGCTTATTTTGAGAACTTTGCCAATGAGATGGTTGCAGCTCTAGATAAGGTGGGATTTGCTCTCTGCACGGGTAATATCATGCCTTCAAACCCGGATTGGCGCGGATCACTCGATGAGTGGCATCGGAAAATGGAAAATATTTTTCATAATCAGAGCCAGAATAATCTGCTGCGGATAATCATTTTGATGGATATTGCTTTTTGTGCCGGGTCAGCAACTATTGCTCAGCAGTTGATTGATAAGGTTCATCAGATGATCCATGATAATTTTGGAGCCTTGATGGTTATGGCCCGAAGTGCGGTGATGTCCAGTGTGGCGTTAACTATGTTTAAACAGTTTCGTTTGGAAAAGAGTCCTGAACATAGAGGAAAATTTAACGTTAAACTCTTCGGCTGGGCGCCGCTGATTATGACCGTCCGGGTTTTTGCCTTGAAATACAGATTTTCAGATACCAATACAATTGTGCGTATCAGACACCTGGAAGCTCAGAATCATTTTGATGAGGAATTCTCACACCGTTTGCAGGAGGCCTATCGGGTGCTGACGAATGCTAAGATGATCTCCCAGGTGGAGGCGATTGTTTCCGGTCGCAAGTATGACTATTATCTCGATCCGAATACCCTTAAGCCGGAAGCCCAGGAAGATCTTAAACGGGCATTAGGCAGTGTTGAAGTGCTGCAGAAGCTGGCTTACAACAGTTTCTTCAGCAGTAGTGGATTGTAAAAAAAGGTGCTGAATCCTTCAGTTGTGAAGCTACTATTCGTGGCAGCAGCACTGGGCTAAGGCTTTTAAAATGTCACCCCGGGTAATTATGCCAACCAGTTTGTTGTCATCGATTACCGGTAGACGATTGATACTGTTGTCGATCATGATCAGAGCACATTTCTCGACATCTTCCACTGGTGAAACGGTTATCACCTTGGTACGCATATGGTCACTGACATAGTGGGCGCAGGTTCTTCTGATCTGTTCGAGAGAACTGCAGTCAAGGTCAAAGGTTGTAATCAGGGGTAAAATATCTTTTCTTGAAATAATTCCTGTAACCTCTCCCTGATCAATAACCGGAGCTCCGGTTATATTCTTTTCCAGAAAGAGATCTATAATGTCGCACACCCGGTCACGCGGAGTGACGCTGATTACATCCGGGTTCATGATCTCGCTCACCTTCATAGTTTTTTCCTTATCTGCCGTCAAATATATCTGCTGTGTGAGTAAGAAAATTGATCCCGGCAGTGATTAATTGTTGAGGGGGTAAGGTCGCTACTTATCTATCTCTACACATATACTCGGTTGGCAATTCTTGTCAACCGATAATTAATCTTGTTCGCCATTGTGCCGGGCGGCATCTTTTCGAAATCTGGCCGGGCCGGACTATAATAATCTAAAGCTTATCCAATCAAGTATAAAAAAGTTATTTATTTCATACTTTGGCGACAGAGTTGCTTGTATGTTTTTTCATTATGTTTTTAAAATAAGCCGGTTAAATTGTTTATTGTTTTTTTTATAGATTACCTATCATATTGTTTATTAAGCCGATTTATTCTTATTTTGGAATATTGTATACAGTAAAATTAGGTTGCCATTAGCCGCTTTTTAGCGTATAAAGAGGCTCTTATAGCATCATTTTTCAGCTCGTCATTAAAGAACACATCCTTAAAATTAGATTGTTCTGTAGTTGATTCAGGTTGGATTCATAATAGCTTTATTTTTTAACGGATATAATTTGGATGATTCAGGAGAATTAAGTCGATGGTTTTGAAACGGAGAGACATAGATTTTAAGAAGGATTTTGAAGTTAATTTTAACGGAGCCCGACTCTTTGACCCTGACCGCTATGTTGATGATATCAAAAGAGCTGCCGGTGACGATTTCGCAAAGATGTGTGAGCAGGCCGATTTTATCGGTGATGGTAATAGTGCGACAGTCAATGTTTTGAAACGGACAGTTACCGGCTTGGTAGGTTACCCGATTACTCCTTCAACGCCGATTGCTGAGGGAATGGCCAAAGCTTATGCGGATGGTTTTGTCAATGCGTTCGGTGAGCGGATTTTCTACTTCCAGCCGGAGAGCGAATTGGGAGCCATGGCCTTTTTAGAGGGAGCCGCCTCCCAGGGCGGGCGTTATGCCGATAATACCTCATCCCAGGGTCTGACATACAAGTACAAGAATATGTATTCGGTTGCCGGTAAACGCCTGCCGGTAGTTATGACGATGCAGACTCGTGAACTCAATAAAGGTAGTTTGAGTATTCATAACGGTCATGCTGATTTATACGCCGCCCGGGGATCCGGTTGGCTGCAGTTTATGAGTGCGGACAATCAGGAGCTGCATTATTTGATTCCTCTGGCTTTTAAGGCGATTGAACAACGTCAGCTGATGCTTCCGGCGATTGTCGCTGGAGAGGGCTTTCTGAAAAGTCACAGTATCGAAAATATCAAGATAGTCTCAGACCAGTTTCTGAAGTATTTTCTCGGTGATCCCAATCGTTTGTTTCAACCTGATTTCAATAATCCGGTACTGATGGGAACCTTTACTGATATCGGGACAACGATGCCGACCCAGATGAAGCAGGATCTGGCTCTGCTTAATGCTAAAAAGTATGTCAAGGCTGCCATGAAAGTCATGAATGCCATTCTCGGTACCTCCCTGGATGTGGTCGAGGATTATTATGCCTCCGAATCTGAATATGTTGTGGTCTGTCTCGGAGCCGCGGCCGGCACCATGAAGGAGGCGATTGATTACTACCGCAGTAAAGGCGTCTCCGTGGGTCTTTTACGGCCGGTACTTTTCTACCCGGTTTGTACCGAGGAGATCGCCCGCGGAATCCAGAATGCTAAAGTGGTCTCAGTCCTGGAAAAAACTGCTCTGGCAAATGAGCGTTACCTCTTGCGGGATGTCAAGCACGCAGCTTACAATGAGCGCACCGGGCGTAGTTTTAATCCCGTAATTACCTCCGGTATCTATGGCCTGGGAAGCCAGGATTTCAGCATTGAGGACTGTTTTGCCGTTATTGAGAATATGCTTTCCCAGAAGCCGGCCGGGGTTTACGGACTTGGTATCAAGGGGCCCGAAGTACTCGAAAAAGTGGTACATGATGACTTTACTGAGAGTGAGGTCGGTCTGGGCTTTATCGGAGTCGGGGCGGAAGGGGTAAAAACGGCGCAGGAGACGCTGGCCAAAATTATTGCCAAAGCCGGTAAATATGTTCAAACCAGTGCTAAATATGGGGCCTCACGCAAGGGCGGCATGGTGGTTATGAACGCCCGGGTTGCGACTAAGCCGATTCGTAACTGTTCCGATGTTCGAAAGGTTGAAACCCTGGCTGTATTTAATGATAAGTATCTGCTCGACTACAGTCTGCTCGGTTTTATCAAAGGTATTAAGGCGGATGGTTACCTGATCGTCAACACGGTTAAAAGTTACGATGAGCTTAAACGTTTGGCTACGGTTGAAGTCAGGGAGCTGATAGAGAATGCGTCCTTTAATCTGGTTCTGCTCGATGCCACCGGAGCCTCAGTTTCCCTGTTGAAACGTAATCTTCCGGGAACCCCGATTCTGGGAGCCATTAATCGAATTATCGAGCTTTTGCCCAAAGATAAATTTAATGAAGCTTTTCGGAGTGAACTGGCAGGAAAATTCAGCGGTCAGAAAGCCAAGCTGGTTGATATCAACATGGAGCTTCTCGAAGTTCCCTATGAGCTAATAGGCGTTCAAAAGAGCAGCAACAAGGGTGTGGCAGCAAAAAGTGCCGCCGTGAATACCGCAAGCTCCGAGTCTCAGCCGCTGGTTAAGAAAATCTATTATGATCCTCCGGCTTCACGCGGTTATGACGAGTCTGACGAAAATGCCACGATTACATTTCCCTCGGTTTTAGGTGATAAGTACCGGCCTCTTTTTATTGAGAAGGTACTCAAGCCGATGCAAAAGGGAGAGGAGATCCCCTGGGATCAATACTTTAATATTGTTCCGGCAAAGACTTCTGAGTTTAATGATACCAGTCTTATCGGTACGGTGTTGCCGGTTTTCTCCGCCGAGAAGTGTATTGCCTGTGGACTCTGTATTGCAACCTGTCCGGATAATGCTCTCCGGGTGACAGTGCTCCACGATAGTGAATACGAGGCTCTGGCAGATTTTGAAAAAGTACTTTTTCGGCCTCTGGAACTAAAGAAATTTACCGGTTATCATGATGCGGTCTTCAAGGACAGCTATCTCAATATCAATGTTATGCCTAAGTTCTGTAAAGGGTGCGGGGCCTGTGTCGAAGTTTGTAAGTCCAAAGCTTTCTCACTGATTGATAAAGCCACTATCGAAAGTGATGCTGACGAACGTTTTATCAATCCTGCAACTTTTGCAAGTGATGTCAGCAGTGAGGTCGCACCATATGTTAAAGAAAATCGCTATCTGCAGCAGTTGATGTTGCTCTATTCCGGTCAGAAATTTCTCCCCGGTGGGCACAGTCTCTGTCCTGGTTGTGGCGAAGGGATCATTGAGAATCTGGTCTTTGCCGCGACTGAGATGGTACGTCGTAATCCCCGTTTGATTGCTGACTTCTATAGCTCACTCCCGGCTCTGATGACCAAGGAACACGGTCGCGGACTCCAGCATATGATTGATCACGGCTTTAATGTTTACACGGTTAACGCGACCGGTTGTGCTGAAGTTTCATGTCTGAGTAACCCCTATAATGCCCGGGTTTATCCCTCTGGACATTATGGTTTCGGTACCGCCAGTGCGGCCGCTCTGGGGGCCCGGATTTCACTTTTTAATGCATTCCGGAATCAATATCTGGATAAATTAACCAAGGTGCTGGTTTTCGGTGGTGATGGATCTTTTTACGATATTGGTAACCAGGGGCTTAATTTTGCTCTGGGTGAAAATCAGGATGTGACCTGGATTATCTATAACAACGAAGCTTACATGAATACCGGTTTTCAGAAGTCGGGAGCGAGTCGTTTCGGTTCCAACCGGACAACCTCTCCCTATGGTCTTGAGTTGCAGGGTAAGGATGATTTTCATCGTGAGATTGTCAGTCAAGGAATTGCCATTCCCGGAGTTTATGTTGCCCGATTGTCAATTGCCAATCCGGTTCAAGCGATGCGTGTTTTAACTGAAGCGATTGCCTATAAAGGGCCTTCATTAATCGAATTCTTCTCACCCTGTCCTACCGGTCAGGGTATGGCGACGGATGATTTGCCGATAAAATTGTCAAAAATGATGGTTGAATCGCGAGCGTGGACGACCTTCACGAGAAAACCATACGCCCAGATAGATCTTTCCGGCAATCCCGATCCGGAAGAGATCTATCCTAAAACCCGCAAGGTCAAAGGGAAAGAGGTGAAGCCGGCAAGTTTTCGTGATATTGTCAATATGTTAGGGCAATTCACCGGTGATGAAGATACAATTAATAAAATTGTTAAGGTTAACGAGAGGCAGAATCTTTATCTCTGGACTCGGAGTCAGTATCGGGCTGGACTGCGTCAGAACGTGCCTACGGAAGAGGAGATTTGCGATTTAATCAAAGATCGTTAGGGCCAGGTTTAGACTGGTTTGTTATAGAATAAATTGAACAAGATCTGCTGAAAAAGGCTCCTTAATAGTTTAAGGGGCTTTTTTTAGGGGTAGACTTTTTCCAGACAGCATATTATATTGAACTTTAATTGTCAGGTTTTTAAGTCAGTGACCGAATTGTAGTAATTACCAATTTAGCTTTTGAGGAGATATTGATGAAACGTTTAATAACTGGAATTATAGTAATGGTAGTAATCGCGGGGGCCGCGGTGTTACTGGTTATGCAGAGTCATAAAGTGGCACATTCCGCAAAAATGGAGAACTCCGGTGTTTCTCCAACTAAATCCGTGCCGTCAGCCGGGTCAATTAGCGGTAAGGTTCTGGAGACGATGGACAGTGGTGGCTACACTTATGTTCTGCTCGATACAGCCGCCGGTGAAAAATGGGTTGCCGCTCCGAAAACTGTAGTTACGGTTGGTCAGACAGCAACCTTTGCTCCGGGAATGGTGATGCGTAATTTCAAAAGTGAGACTCTTAATAGAACCTTTGATGAAGTTGTTTTCTCTTCCGGAAATGCGGGCGGACACGGAGGTCAGGCCGTAACTGCTGGGTCCTGTCCGAGTGATGGTAAAAAAACCGGTTCCGGTTCCGGTATGGGAATGGGATCCATGAGCGGTGGGGGGGGTGCTATGCATTCCTCCGGTCGGGTAATTGTACCGCCACTTGATCTGGTCATTGAAAAAGCCTCGGGTGATAATGCTTTCACGGTTGTGGAAATTTATGAACAGGGGACAAAGCTTAATCAGAAAAAAGTTGTTGTCCGTGGGAAAGTGGTTAAGGTTTCTCCTAAAATTATGGGTAAAAACTGGATTCACATGCAGGATGGCAGCGGTGACTCGAAAACCGGTACTCATGATCTGGTTTTGACCTCACAGGAGCAGCCGAAGGTTGGAGAGATTTTGGTTGCTGAAGGAGTTCTGGCCGCAGATAAAGATTTCGGGGCCGGCTACCGTTATAAGGTTATCGTTGAGGAGACTAAATTTAAGTAGTGCGCGACCGAAAACCGCCAATTTCCCCGATTGCTACGTTAGGCTCAAATTTTAATCCTCGGAATACCCAATGTATGCCTGCGGTTAAAATCTGCGCCTGCCTTGCACTCAAGAAAATTGTCAGGTTTTCGGCCAGGCACTAAGTAGTAAAATCAGATTGTTCAGGTTGAATTTAAGTGGAGGCGCCTGGTTGATAAAGCCGGCGCCTTTTTTATGGTCGGTGCTGCTTGAACTTACTCAATTGTTTTATGTAATACTCCCTTCTCTTTGAATCGGGGCTATTTTTTAGAATCCCACCTTCGATAGCAATTGCCATTTCTGTATTATTCAGCCGCCAGCAGGCTTCAGCCAGAGTATCCAGGATATGAGGCTCAGGTTTTAAATCTGCGGCCTTTTGGGCCAGATTTAAGGCCAAGTTATAGTCCCGGGTCGCTTGCTCCTTTGTGGTAAGTAAGAGCCAGGCCAGATTGTTAAGGGTTTCCGGGTCGTCCGGATTCAGTTGGTGGGCTCGGTGCAGGGCTTTGAGGGCTTTGGCCTCCCGTTTGCTTTCGATGTAAAAAGAGCCTAGTAAAAACCATAGTTCAGGTTGTCCGGGCTCTTTTTGTAACAGATGTTCCAGCCGTATACTTAGATATCGATAATGCAGATTTTCGATCATATTATGCCGCTGCCAGTAGACTCCGGGGAGAGTAATCAGGATGAAGACTATAACGTAGAGCCGCAGATATCTTTTTAAGTTGCGGTGGTGTCTTCTGGCAACGTCAGGATTTTTAAGTGCAGTTTTCAGAAAGGTTATACGTTGAGGGATGTTAAAGTGGTGCCAGTTGGGTTTTCTGCCCGCTTCTCCCAAGAGTAAACCCAGCTTGGTAAAGGCGGCAACCAGTTCGCTTCCGAGACCCGGGAGGTCAAGGCTTGCGAGATCGGCCTGGCGTTCGAAATTACGCAGAAAAAAACCGAAAATATAACGAAAGAAGAGAAAGTAGATGGTTAAAAGTGGAAATATCTCCAGGCATGAGAGTAAAATCTTCTCCTCAACGAAACCACTTTCAAGTAATGCGACCACCGGTGCGGTGGTTAGAGCCCAGGCAATTCCCAGATCGTAATAGAGCAGGTTACAGATAAAGAAGCTCAGGAAAAAAAAGAGGAAAAGAAAAAGATGATGGTAACGGACATGGCCTAATTCATGGCTTGTAACGGCTACAATTTCTTCATCATCGAGCAGATAAATCAGATCCTGAGTTAAGAGCAGATAGCGGCTGCAGGAAAAAGCTCCGACTACGGCTGCAGTTGCCATCCTGCCTTCAAATGCGGGCCAGAGCAAAATCTGGCGATAGCCAACCTTTTGCCTCTGGCAGAGTGCAGTTATCTTTTGCCGCAGGGGTGAGTCGGGCAGTTTGCGGCAGTTCCAGAGATGGACCAGTAAAGGTGGTGTTGCAGTTGTGAAGAGAATCAGAAAAGCGATAAAGATAGCTATCTCACCCAATGGATGCTGCAACAGTAGCGCCATATACTCCGGCAGCAAAAGATTCAGGAGATCAATGACAAAGAGCAGGGTCAACCAGGGTACCATAAGGCCTAAGGCGAAATGCAACCGGGCCTTGATGTAGGCTGAACAAGGTTTAATAAGGACAATTTTTTCGGCAAAGTTATGGTGACTCTCCCGCCAGATAATAGTCTGGAGCAGAAAAAATGCGGATAATCCGAGAAGATTATTGATTCCTTCACTAGCGGCCGCCAGGGGCAGAAGCTCAATTACCGACCCTAGGCCGGCACCATAAACCATCCCGGAGAAGATAATTACAGCTCCTGTCTGGAGTTGTAACTGCAGGCGGTCATAGAGTGCAGGCAGAGTTTCCCGGTTCCGGCCCACGGCTCTCCGGTAAACTGCCCGGCAGCGCCGACGAACGATTCCGTAGAAGAGTAAAAAAAGGATTGCTATCAGTATCAGGCATGTTCCGGTCTCAATGCTTCCGGGCGGCGAGGTAGGATGCGTGCTATAGATCAGAATAACTACGATATAAAAGAATAGTGATTGATACATGGGTAGACTATTTTGGGTGAATTTGAGCTCTGTCTGTTTATGGTTTGTAATAAAGTCGGTTGTGTTTGTATCACGGATTAAATACTATTGAAACCGGTGATTTTTTCACTACTGTCTGGCAAGGTAATTGCGACCCGGGATATGAGTTGTTCTCTTCCACTTCTTAAGCAAAATTTTTGTTTTCCCAACGCTCATTACGCCAAAATTGCGAAACTCGTTCGTTCCTCGCTCAGACAGTCGCAATTTTTTTGACTCCATTTGCTGGGAAAAACAACAAAATTTTGCGAGACGTTCCAGAAAAAAACCCATATCCCTAAAATTTATTTATGCAAATTGCCTACCGGACAGCAGTGGATTTTTTTATGGATCTGCCGGTTACAACGTAAACTGGATCTGACTTCATTGTTTGACTTAGTCTGTTATATCCGATAATATTGTTTTTCTGGAAAGATCCGGCCTAATTCTTGTGAATTATGGGGATCTACCGGTTTTCAGTTGCAGCCGGAGAAAAGTGAAATTTTCACTAAGGGCAGAGGCTGACTATCTTAGTTTACAGAGTTTGATGAATAAGGGGTTGTTTAAGTGAAAGAGCAGAATGGTGATGATAAAGTGACAGATGAACGGGTTAATTTTATCCAGCAGCAGATTATTGATGACTTGAAAGCCGGGAAGAACGGGGGCCTTATTCACACTCGTTTTCCACCCGAGCCGAATGGCTATCTGCATATCGGTCATGCTAAATCGATCTGTCTTAATTTTGGCCTGGCAAAAACTTTTGCCGGGATCTGTAACCTGCGCTTTGACGATACCAATCCGAGCCGGGAAGAGGTTGAGTATGTCGATTCGATAAAAGAGGATGTTAAGTGGCTCGGTTTCGACTGGGGTGCGGAGAATGAATTTTTTGCTTCCGATTATTTTGTGAAACTCCACGATTATGCGGTACAGTTGATCGATATGGGTAAGGCTTATGTTTGCGATCTAAGCCCGTCCGAGACCCGGGACTATCGCGGTACGTTGCAGACGGTCGGCCGCAACAGTCCTTTTCGTGAACGGTCGGTGGCTGAGAATATCGACCTTTTCCGGCGTATGCGGAACGGTGAGTTTACGGATGGCTCCCGGGTTCTGCGCGCCAAAATCGATATGTCCTCCGGCAATATGAATATGCGTGATCCGGTTATCTACCGGATTGCCAAGGTGGCGCACCATCGTACCGCTGATGCCTGGTGTATCTATCCGATGTATGATTTTGCCCATGGTCTTTCAGATGCTATCGAAGGAATCACTCATTCAATCTGTACCCTTGAGTTTGAGGATCATCGTCCTCTGTACGACTGGTTTATCGAGCAGTTGCAAACTCCTTGCCGGCCCCGGCAGATTGAGTTTGCCAGACTCAATCTGAGCTATACGGTAATGAGTAAGCGGAAACTGATGCAGTTGGTTGATGAGAAACTGGTTTCCGGATGGGACGATCCGCGTCTGCCGACCCTCTCCGGTTTAAGACGACGGGGTTTCACGCCGGAATCAATTCGCAATTTTTGTGATCGAATCGGGGTGGCCAAACGGAACAGTATGGTTGATGTCGCTCTTTTGGAGCATGCCGTGCGCGAAGATCTCAATCAGAAAGCGGCTCGCTATATGGCGGTTCTCAATCCTCTGAAAGTGGTTATCGAAAATTATCCCGAGGGTGAGATTGAGCAGCTGGATGCGGTTAATAATCCTGAAGATGAGAGCATGGGAAAACGTAAAATTCCTTTTGCCCGGGAGATCTATATTGAACGTGATGATTTTATGGAAGATGCTCCAAAGAAATTCTATCGTTTAACCGAAGGCCGCGAAGTTAGACTGCGTTATGCCTACTTTATCCGTTGCGAACGAATTGAAAAAGATAAAAATGGTGAGATTACGACAATTTACTGTACTTATGATCCAGCGAGTCGGGGCGGATCATCTCCCGATGGTCGCAAGGTAAAGGCAACCTTGCACTGGGTTGCGATCGCAACTGCGGCAACGGCTGAAGTCAGGCTCTATGACCGGCTCTTTTCCGAGCCCAATCCGGCCGCGGCAAAAGACGGTGATTTATTTACAAGAAAAATCAACCCGGATTCCTTAACTGTACTTGAAGATTGCTGGATTGAACCGGCCCTGGCTGACGTCGCTGCCGGTCGGGCCGTACAGTTTGAACGTCTGGGGTATTTCATCGTTGATAGTAAGGACAGCACGGCCGAAAACCCGGTTTTCAATCGTACCGTTACTTTGCGTGACAACTGGGCCAAAAAAGCTGGTAAGCAACCGTTCAAGAATCGGCGGTCAGATCGAAAATGAAACGAAAATTAATAATCAGGTCTGGGAATAGCTATGGCCATGATGAAGCTGAAGTACAGCTTGAAAATTGGGTTATGAATTTAGGGTGTCGTTTCAATTTCGGGTTTATTGTTTCTCATCACCACCTTCACCTTGCCTCCCTGTTTTAAGTCTCCGAAAAGCATGGCGTCAGCCAGGGGATCTTTAATCTTATCCTGAATCAGGCGATCCAAAGGCCGGGCTCCGAATTTCGGGTCAAAGCCGTTTTCTGCCAGCCAGAGGCGAACCTCGGTGCTGATTGAGAGCTGAACCTTGCGGGGCTTGAGAAAATCATCGAACCGGGCGATAAATTTATCGACCACCTGCAGCATTGTCTGCTGATTTAAGGGGTGGAAAAAGATGATCTCATCAAGCCGGTTGCGGAACTCCGGGGTGAAAAGTTTTTCCAGAGCCTTTTTCCCCTTGTCCCGGGTCTGGTCAGCTCTTGAGTCGCCAAAACCGATACTGTTGGCCGCCATCTCCCGGGCTCCGGCATTGCTGGTCATGATCAGAATAGTATGGCGGAAATCGGTCTTTTTGCCATTGTTGTCGGTCAGGGTCGCATAATCCATAATTTGTAGTAAAATACTGAATATATCAGGATGGGCTTTATCAATTTCATCCATCAGAACCAGAGCATGCGGGGTTTTTCGGATCTGCTCGGTGAGCAGCCCGCCTTGTTCAAAACCGACATATCCGGGCGGGGCACCGATGAGCCGGGCGACCGCATGTTTCTCCATGTATTCACTCATATCGAAACGGATCAGATCTATCCCCAGACGCTGGGCTGCCTGGCGGCAGATCTCGGTTTTTCCGACCCCGGTAGGTCCGGTAAAGAGAAATGAGCCCAGAGGTCTCTCGGGTTGATTAAGTCCGGCGTGGGCTCTTTTTAAGGCCCGGAATAGGGCGGCAATCGCTTCGTCCTGACCGAAGATCTGTTTTTTGAGATAGTCATCAAGTCGGGCCAGGCGATTGGCGTTGTCACTGGTTACCTTTTTGACTGGGACTTTGGCAATTTGTGATACCACTTTTTCAATTTCCGGTACGGTGATGGTGCGGATTTCACTGTTGCCGCTGGCCAATCTTGCCGCCGCTGCCGCTTCATCAATAACATCTATGGCTTTATCCGGGAGACAACGGTCGTTGATATAGCGGGCGGAGAGTTCGGCTGCGGCTTTTACCGCAGCTTGGCTGTAGCGAACCCGGTGATGCTGGCTGAAACCCGGAATCAAGCCTTTCAGGATGGCCACGGTTTCGGTTATGCTGGGTTCATCCAGAGTTATTGGTTGAAAGCGCCGGGCCAGAGCCCGGTCTTTGGCAAAATTTTGCTGATATTCGTTGTGGGTGGTGGAACCGATACACCGGATATGGCCGGCAGCTAATACCGGTTTTAAGATGTTGGCGGCATCCATGGAGCCGCCGCTGGTGGCTCCGGCTCCGACCAGAGTATGAATCTCATCGATAAAAAGAATGACTTTAGCCTTTTTTTCAAGCTCTTCGATAACCCCTTTAAGACGTTCTTCAAACTGACCGCGATATTTGGTCCCGGCCAGAACTGCGCCCAGATCGAGGGCAAAAATCTCGTAATCGAGCAGGTTGTCAGGCACCGTGCTGTTCTCAAGGTGCAGCGCCAGACCCTCAGCCATGGCCGTCTTACCAACGCCGGATTCACCGATAAAAAGCGGGTTGTTCTTCTGGCGGCGGCAGAGTATCTGCAGAGTTCTCTGAATCTCCTTCTCTCGGCCAATAAGCGGGTCGATATTTCCGGCTCTGGCTTTGGCCCTTAGATCAACGGTGAATTTTTCCAGAAGATTAGTTTGCCGGTCGGGGTGATCTTTCTGGCTGTTTTCACCACTTCCCGGAGTTGGCTCGGGTGATTGGAATGGTGTCGCAAAGCTTGAATCACTATCAAGCAGTTCGGAGCTGCTGTTTTCGGGATGTGCGGCACTTTCATCACCACTGGAGATAAGGCGCAGGATATCGAGTCGCTTGATCTTCTGTTCCCTGAGAAAGAAGCAGGCGTAACTTTTATCTTCGGCAAAGATTGCCGCCAGCAGATCACCAATTTCAGCCTCCGGTTTTTCCGACATCTGGACCTGAATCAGGGTACGCTGTATAAGCCGTTGAAAAGCGATGGTCTCTGTCGGGGTAGTGTTGCTGCCGTTTTTAAGCTTTGGCATCTTAGCTGAGAAGTAGTTCTCCAGCCGGGCGATCAAGGTCGTGATATCACCGCCGCATCGCTCAATCAGATGGCGCCCGTTTTCATTCTGGAGGAGGGAGAAGAGCAGGTGCTCAACCGTTAAATATTCGTGCTCCCGGTTTTTGGCTTCCCGGAAAGCTGAAATAATGGCTTGTTCAAACTCTTGATTCATCATATTTTATCCATTGAACAGTGGAGTGGAAAGCCGGCTTCAGTGGCCCGCCGATCAACTTCGACCACTTTGCTTTCGGCAATCTGGTATTCGTATTCTCCGCAGCAACCGATGCCGGTGCGGTGGACCATCATCATGATCTGCTCAGCCTGCACCATTTCATAGTGAAAAACTTCCTGCAGAACTTCAACGACAAATTCCATTGTTGTATAGTGATCATTATGGATGAGCACCCTGTAGAGTGGCGGTTCGGCAAGTTCCGATCGGTGCTCATCTAAAACTTCACTAGCTTGGTCGGGTGCGAATTCAGTCACAGATTGATCTCAACTTTTATTGGTAAATTCAGTTCAATTTTACTTCGCAGCGAAATCCTGCTTGCTTTTTATGGCGAATTGCTCGTAAAATGCAAGCGAAAAATGATTTATTATTTTCTGTAATAATAATTAAAGGAATTGATATGCGGCTTCGCCGACAGAATTTTTGGTTGTTGCTTATCCTGCTGGTTGTAATTTGCGGCTCGGCCTTTACCTACTATTTTTACTCTCTGATTCCGGTCTCTGGTAAAGTCAGTTTACAACGAATTCCGCAAGAGGCCTGGCCGGCTTACGAAGATGATCTTGATTTGAATTCGCTCCAGCTGGCTTTGGAGCGCAATCTGAGCTATCTGAAAAGATTGCCCGGAGAGCGGCAGATGGTCTACGGTCAGAAAAGTATTGCGGTTGAACGTGTTCGTGCAGCTCAGGAAGAGTTGCTGGTTTTTTTGCAGCAGAAACCGGGACAAATGGAACTTGGGCAGTTTCTCAAGGGGAAATTTGAACTTTTAGAGTCGGTTGCAACTGATCGACAGAAGCCGGATGAACCGGTGCTTTTTACTGGTTACTATGTGCCGACTCTGCAGGGGTCCCTGCAACCTGATGATAAATACCGCTATCCGCTCTATCGCAAACCGGATGATCTGGTGACGGTTGATCTGCCGAAGTTTGATCTTAAAGCTAGAATATTGAGATTATGGCCGTGGCTGGATAAACTGCCCTTTGGCCCGCGTCTAGAAGATTTGCGCTTTCCGATACTACGAGGGCGTTTATCAAAAGCCGGTAAGGTTGTGCCCTACTATTCCCGGCAGGAGATCGATTATAACGATAAACTCAAGGGTAATAATCTTGAGCTTCTATGGGTCGATAATGAAATTGATCGTTTTTTTCTCCAGATCCAGGGGTCGGGTCTGGTGCAGATGGAGAAAGGTGCCTCGGTAATGGTCGGTTACAGCGCCGCCAATGGTCATCCTTATCGCAGTATCGGGGGCTGGCTGATACGTCAGGGGCTGATGCTACGTGAAGATGTGTCAATGCCGTCTATCAGGGCCTGGATTGAGGCTCATCCGGAGCGGACCGATGAGATTCTAAAGGTTAATCCGAGTTACGTATTTTTTCGTAAACTGGCAAATTCGGATGCCCTGGGTTGTTATCAGGCTCCGATTACCGGCGGTCGTTCGATTGCCACCGATCGTCGGGTTTTTCCCGGCGGCGCTTTAGCTCTGATCGCGACGGAGAAACCGATATTCTCACGGACTGGAGAGTTTCTTGAGTGGCGGAAGTTTCAGCGTCTGGTTTTGAATCAGGATACCGGCGGGGCCATCAAAGGCCCACATCGGGTGGATATCTACTGCGGCGCTGACCACGCGGCTGAACTCATGGCCGGGGTTATGAAACAGCCCGGCCGGCTCTTTCTCCTGATGCCGAAGTGAGCTTTAATCTTTCTGTCTGTATCAAGTCCTTATTTTCCGGCGCATTTGTTGAGGCTTGTAAACAGGAAATTACCTTTTCAGTAACGGAAAGCCCATCTCTTCTCTCTGTTTGAGATAATTAGTAGCGGAGAGCTTGGCCAGATTTCTGACTTTGCCGATATAGTTGGTGCGTTCTGTGACCGAGATGGCTCCCCGGGCATCGAGCAGGTTGAAAACGTGTGAGCATTTCAAGCAACAATCATAAAGGGGCAAAACCATATCCTTTTCCGCCAGACGAATCCCCTCTTTTTCGTACATTTTGAAGAGTTCCAGAAGCATTTCGACATCGGCCTCTTCGAAGTTATATCTCGACCATTCAACTTCTCCCTGATGATGGACATCGCCATATAAGAGTTTATCATCCCATTTCAGGTCGTAGACGTTGTCAACCCCCTGCAGATACATGGCGATACGCTCAATACCATAGGTTATTTCACCGGGAATCGGTTTCAGGTCGAATCCGCCAACCTGTTGGAAATAGGTGAACTGCGTGATCTCCATGCCATCCAGCCAGACTTCCCATCCCAGTCCCCAGGCTCCCAGAGTCGGGGATTCCCAGTCATCTTCAACAAAGCGGATGTCATGATCTAAGGGATCAATGCCGAGAGCTTTTAAGCTGTCAAGATAGAGATCCTGAATTTCAATCGGTGAGGGTTTGAGGATTACCTGATACTGGTAGTAGTGTTGCAGCCGGTTGGGGTTTTCCCCGTAACGGCCGTCACTCGGTCTTCTTGAGGGCTCGACGTAGGCGACATTGTAGGGCTCCGGTCCCAGTGAACGGAGAAAGGTTGCCGGGTTGAAAGTTCCGGCTCCGACTTCGAGATCATACGGTTGTTGGATGATGCAGCCGTGATTGGCCCAGTAGCGTTCCAGGTTAAGAATGACATCTTGAAAATTCATTATCTGACTCCGTATCTATTTAATTTTATTTGATTGTTGGCATGATTCGGGATGAAATCAGGTAAACCATTATTTTCAACGTAGCGTTCCAGAATCTTCAGGCTTTTGAAGCTGCAGCCGCTGTGCCAGCGTAACAGGGCCCGGCAGAGTCTGGCACTCTCGATTTCAACCTGAGGAGTGAAGTTTACCTTGTTCCGAAGCTCATTGTCAAGTCTGTGAGCCTGGTTAAGAAGATTTATGGTTCCCTGGCTTACTTTAAAAGCAGTCGGGTGGCGGGGTCGACAACGGTTACAGACGAGGCCGCCACTCTGCGGTGAAAAATGAAAAAAATGATCTCTGGGATTGTCATTACTCAGTTTCTCGCCGCAGTCAAGACATTGTGACAGCTCTGGCTTAAAGCCGAGCAGAGTGATTATCTGGAGTTCAAAAAGACGAATACGGCAGTTAAAATTGCGGTTGTACGGTGCTTCACTCAGAAACGTGAAAAGATCTTCTAAAAGATCAAAAATCTTCTGGTTGCGCTGGCGTTCGGCCGCGCAGCGGTTGATAATCTCAAGAAAATAGCAGCCGTTTAAGTAGCCTTTTAATTCTTCCTGAATTGCGAAATAGGGGTTTAAGAGTTGGCATTCATCAATCCGGGTCAGGGCCAGGGGGTGTTTGATGAAGCCGTTGAAGGAGATCTGCGAGAAGAGTTCTATAGATCCGGGAAAGCGGCGGCGACTCCGTTTCGCCCCTTTGGCGATACAGCTGATTTTGCCGCGGCTGGCTGAAAACAGAGTGATGATGATATCACTTTCACCGTAATCGGTTTTATTTATGATAAAAGCTTTGTCTTTGACTCTAGGCATCTTTTCACTAAATCCTAAAAAAAGTGCTTGAGAAAAAGAGTGGCGGTTGTCATGTAAATCAGAATACCGATAATGTCATTGCTGGTAGAGACGAAAGGGCCGGATGCGATGGCCGGGTCGATATCGAGTTTCTGGAAGAATATTGGAGCGAAAGCACCCATGGTTGCGGCTACAGTCATTGAAACTGACATAGCCGAGGCAACAACGACTCCAATCATCGGTTCATGGTGCCAGATCAGAGCGATAATGCCGACCGATAAACCGCAGATTATGCCCATCAAGATTCCAATTCGGGCCTCACGCCAGATGACTTTGGCAATGGTGTCCATGGTTACCCGTCCGGTGGCCAGACCGCGAACTATAATCAGAGACGACTGGGTACCGACATTACCGCCCATGCCGGTAATGACCGGGACAAAGGTGATCAGCGCGATTGTGGTCTCCAGGGTGGCTTTAAAGAGCCACATCAAATAGCCGGTAATAATGCCGCCGAAAAGAGTGATCAGGAGCCAGGGCAGGCGAATGCGGGCGATTTTAAGGATATTGTCGGCATAGACAATCTCTTCCGAATCAGAACCGGCCATGCGGAAGATATCTTCGGTTGCCTCTTCCCGTATAACATCGATGATATCATCGACGGTGATGATACCGACTAGAACATCAGAATCATCGACAACCGGGATAGCCAGAATATTGTAACGTTCTACCTGCTGGGCGACCAGTTCCTGGTCGGTGTGAACATCAACCTTAACGACATTGGTGTTGATGATATCTTTAAGCTGAGTTTCAGGTTGAGAGAGAATAAGTTTGCGCAGAGAAACGATACCTGTGAGACGGCCTAAAGGGTCGGTAACGTAGATGTAGAAAACGGTCTCCACCTCTTCACCCCGGCGGCGGATGATGTCAATCGTTTCGGTTGCGGTTGTCGCATCCCGCAGAGCGAAGAAATCAGTGGTCATAATCCGGCCGGCACTGTCTTCAGGATAACTTAGCAGGGTCTCAATATCCTGGGATTCAATCGTGCCAAGCTGGTCGAGAAGGTTCCGGGCGAACTCTTCCGGCAGTTGGGATATCAGCTCGGTCCGGTCATCATCCGGCATCTCTTTGAATATCGAGACTATCTTGGCTTCCGGCAGGGACTGAACCAGGGGCAGAGCAATTTCTATATCGAGTTCACTTAAGGTCTTGCCGGCTTTTTCCAGATCTTTGATCTGTTCAAAGAATACCAGGCGCATTTCCTCATCAAACTCGCGCATTACGAGCGAGATGTCAGCCGGGTAGAGCTTGGCCAGAACATTCTGGATATTATGCCAGGCTTCACGCTGCAGTAGCCGGCGGATAGTTCCGGCCATCAGGTTCTGTCGGTTGGGAGTTTTATGCATCGGTATTCGCTTGAATTCTAGAGAGTGAGTGACAGGCTTTGATCTATTTTATTTTAAGTCCGCTCTCATCTAGCAGAAAAACCGTTTCAAGACAAGTTTTACTGTCGGGTATTTATGGATTTGGTCAGGTTTAGCAGGGTTTTGATATCGATATGGGCTGCGAGTTGCTTCCAATCGGTAAAATCCGGTCGCAGATCGGCAGTATAAGGCAGCTCTCCCAGGATGGGTGCCGGGTCAAATTCTGTGAGCTGGGAAGTGAATGTTTTATCAGCGATATCCGGGGTCGAGGTCGTATGGTTGGCGATAACCCCGAGAATATCGATGCCCTCATGGCGCAGGCGGTCGAGAGTCAACAGGGTATGATTGACGCTGCCTAAAGCGGTGCGGCAGACGACTAGCACCGGCAGATTAAGTTCCTTGATCAGGTTTAAGACAAGAAAGTTTTCACAGAGTGGGGCTAAGAGTCCACCCGCTCCCTCGACAATTGTTAAGCGTTGGGGTCGGATCAATTTTTTGATTGAATTGATCAGGTTCGTTTTTGTGATTACAACTCCAGCTCGTCGGGCCGCGAGCAGAGGGGCCAGGGGTTCCGGAAAGGTAAACGGCACAATTTCAGCAAATGATTCAGGCAGGCTGCCGGCTTTTTTTACCAGAGCCGCATCAGATTTCCGGGCCAGGTAATCATCGCTTAAGATACCGCTCTCCATCGGTTTGATGTAGCCGAAATCAATCTGCCGCTGTTTCAAGGCATAAGCTATGGTCGCGGCAACAATCGTTTTTCCGACTCCGGTATCGGTACCGGTTATGAAGAGGCCGTTGCGCAAGGAGACTCCTTAAAAAATAGTCTTGATTTCCGTTTTTCTGTCCGCTTCAGTCGTTGACAATCTCGAGTTCCGGGAAAAAGTAACTGATTTCAGTGCGGGCGGTCTCGGGAGCGTCGGAGCCGTGTACCGCATTTTTTTCGATATCGGTAGCGAAGCGTTTACGCAGGGTTCCCGCTGCGGCTTCGGCCGGATTGGTAGCTCCCATCAATTCACGGTTTTTGCTGATGGCATTTTCACCACTCAAAACCATAATTACCGCCGGTCCTGAAATCATGAATTCAGTCAGACTGCCGAAAAAGGGGCGTTCTTTATGGACGTCGTAGAAGCCTTCGGCCTCACGTTTGCTCATGTGAATCATTTTCAAGGCCGCAACCTTTAGTCCGTTTTCAGCAAAACAGTCGATAATCTGGCCGATAACACCTTTGGCGACCGCGTCGGGTTTGATGATTGATAAAGTTCTTTCAGTCATGGTCTGTCTCTCCTGGAAGTATAAGTTATTGGTTCAGGTGGAATAAGTTAAGATCTTCCCGTACAGTTTTTAGAAATTAAGCTCATCGTCATCCTGGATTTTGGGCTTTTAAAAACCGGGGCTGATTTACGTTATTGGCCCTGGTTTGTCAATCTTTTATTGTGATCTGTTTTCCTTGGTCGATATTTGTCCACCCAAATAGATTATAATTTTCTAAAGGGAGTTGATTTAAGGTCTATCCCCTTTACTTTTTGTCAGGCTTTGATTAGTTTATCTCCATGATGACGGAATTAAACGGTTTTAAGTCGTGAACTGTGGAGGTTTTTGATATGAAAGTACTGGTTGTTGAAGATGAACAGAAAGTCGCCAATTTTCTTCAGAAAGGGTTGCGCGAGGAACAGTTTGTTGTTGATGTTGCTTATGATGGCCTTGAGGGTGAAACCATGGCGTTGGAGAATGAGTACGATCTGATTCTGCTGGATGTGATGTTGCCCGGCAAGGATGGGGTCGCCATTCTGGAAACCCTGCGAGCTCGCAAAATAGAGGTTCCGATTATTATGCTGACGGCCAAAGATATGGTGGTCGATAAGCTCAAAGGTTTTGAGGCCGGCTGTGATGACTACATTCCGAAACCTTTCTCTTTTGAAGAGTTACTGGCCCGGGTCCGGGCAGTTCTGCGCCGCCACAGCGGGGCCGGTACGAATGTCTTGAACTTCGCTGATCTGACTCTCGATTTAATTTCACATAAGGTTATTCGGGGCGGTAAAGAGATTGAGCTGACGGCGAAGGAGTATTCCCTGATGGAATACCTGATGCGTAATCCGAATCGGGTTTTAACCCGGACGATGATTACCCAGCATGTCTGGGACTATAACTTTGACAGCTTTACCAATGTTATCGATGTCTATGTAAACTACCTGCGTAATAAAGTCGATCGCGGATTTCCGCAGAAATTAATTCATACTGTGCGCGGAGTTGGTTACATTCTCAAAGAGAGCAATAAAAAGTGAGACCGATCGGTGTCCGGGGTAAACTGACGGCCTGGTATGTGTTGGTTTTCAGTGTGGTTCTGGCCTGTTTTTGTGTCAGTATCTACATAATGATGGAGAGCAAACTGCGGCACTCGGTTGATCGCCGTCTGCAGACCATGGCCGAGTTGATCTCGAAAACTGAACTTTGTGCCGTACCGAATTTCTTGCCGCCAGATTTTGAACGACGTCTGAATCGGATTTTCGGCTCCCGGCCGGTCGGTAAATTTGTCCGGGTTCTGGATCTTTCCGGTGAGATCGGTTCCCGAACCGATAATCTTGAAGAGGATAAAATCCCGGTCAACAAGGATCTGGTCCGTGAGGTTGTTACCACGGGTAAAATTATGTTTGAAACCCAGTATCCTCTGGGTCCGAAAATCCCGATTCGTTTTATAAATTATCCGGTCAAAAGATTTAACCAGAATAAGGTGCATGGGGTTGTGCAGGTGGGAACCTCACTGGAATTTGTCCGGGAGTCGATGCGCAATCTGATGATGGTTTTCCTGTTTCTCGGGCCTAGCCTGTTGATGGCCGCGGCCCTGGTCGGCTTCTTTCTCGCGGGGAAAGCTTTTAAACCGATTCGTGAAATTGCCCGAACCACTCGCCATATTACAGTAAATAATCTTGATGAACGGATTACCGTGCCCGTGGCCCATGACGATATCGGGCAGCTGGCAATCACGATTAACGGGATGCTCGATCGTCTCTCTCTCTCATTTCAAAAAACAGCGCAGTTTACCGCAGATGCCTCCCATGAACTCAGGACACCGCTGACAATTATGCAGGGCGAGATTGAAATTGCGCTTCGGGGTGAGCGTTCGGTCGAAGAGTATATTGACACCCTCGGCAGCAGTCTGGAAGAGGCTGAACGTATGTCTCGGATCGTCAATGATCTGCTTCTGCTCACAAAGAGTGATATGGGGCAGGAGGCAATGCAGCATGATCCGGTTGATCTGGAGATCCTGATTGAGGGGTTGCTGCCGCCCTTCAAATTGATGGCTGAGGAACAGCAGATAGAATTAAGCAGTTCATTGTCTGAAGTGGATATGGTTTCCGGTGACCAGTTAAAACTGCGGCAGTTGCTGGTTAATCTCTTGACTAATGCGATTCGTTATACCTCGGCCGGAGGTAGAGTCAACCTGACTTTGAAAAATGTTGATTCCGGAGTCGAGATTGCGGTAGCAGATACCGGGATCGGAATTCCGGCTGCAGATATACCACGAATTTTTGATCGCTTTTATCGTGCCGATAAGGCGCGCAGCCGTCAATATGGCGGCAGCGGTTTAGGTTTGAGTATTGTCAAGTCCATAGTCAACTCTCATAAAGGGACGATTAAAGTTGACAGTATTGTTGGTGAAGGATCGGTTTTTAAGGTTGTCTTGCCGACTGTAAATGAGTTGCCTGAAATCGAAATTAATGAAAAATAATTTGTATTTAATGTTATTGTAATCTTTACCTGCTATCTTGGGTTTTAGAGAAACTCCTTTTTCTTTCTTGTTGGCGGCTGATCCCGCCTCCTCCTTGTTTGATTTGCTATTGCAGTAAATTTGGGATCAGCCAGAACACCCCTTGATCGTCAGATTGGTCAAGGGGTGTTTTTCGTTTGCACCGTTAGAAATGAGTAGTTGTCTGCATGACTGTCTGTCTGTTTGTGACCACTTCCTTGCGATTTCAGGAAGTGGTCTTAGGGTG
>JAOZQE010000096.1:0-1099 GCA_029932385.1 bacterium
GAGGCCAGCAATTTGCCTTTTTCCGTGCCCTTACCCATTTCGGATAAGAGCGAGAGAACGCCTTCGGCATCACCGAATTCAAGCTCTCCGGCCTCCATCAAGACCCCCATAGTACAGCCGGTTTCCATCGTATCCAGGCCGAAATCATCGTTCATCCGATCCATTCTGGCAATTGCATCAAGATCGGCAATCCCGCAATTTCCGCCATGCGCCCAGAGGGTTTCGTATTCCGGCTGTTTCGTAACAAACTTGCCGTTTTTATCATTGAATGTGCCAGAACATTTAATGATGCAGCCGTTGTGGCAGCCGTGCGTAGCCGCACCTTTGCCGCCACGCTCCTCCTCTAATGCCGCCAGCGTCGGCCCGTTAATGGCCTCGAACTGATCAAATTGACCCTTAGAGCAATTGAAAGCCGGAAAGCCACCCGCCTGATTGGTTATATCCATCAAAATTGCGGTGCCATAAGCCGGCAGGCCGGAGCCGGTCATTTCAGACGACTGTACTGTTGCCGCCAGTTTTTTACTGGCCTCCTTAAACGCTTCCGGGGCGACCGGTTTACGTAAGGAAGTACCAGCGGGATCGACAACAATTACTTTTATCCCTTTGGCACCCATAACTGCACCGACACCCCCGCGACCGGCATGTCGGGTCGGACGAAAATCGAGATCTGTAAAGGCAATAGTTGAATTACTGCAGCCCTGCTCACCGGCCGGGCCGATGCTGATCATCGCAACTTTGTCACCAAATTCAGTCTTTATTTTTTCTGCGAGTTCATAATTGCCAAGCATCCGGTATTCGTTACAGAGAGTAAGCGTTGCTCCATTTTTATCAATGTAAATCTTGTAAAGATCACTGTTTTTTCTTTCACCTTCCAGCACCACGGCCGCATATCCGAGACGCGCCAGATACTGGGAGGCCTGGCCACCGGAATTGGCCTCTTTAATGCCGCCGGTTAATGGGCTTTTGCAACCGACCGAAATCCGACCGGAGGTCGTAGCCGCCGAACCGCTCATCAGGCCCGGCGCTAAAACCAGCTTATTTTCCGGACCGAGAGCATCACAGAGTGGCGGCACCTCTTCCCAAACCAAGGTTGAAGTCA
>JAOZQE010000096.1:1199-7466 GCA_029932385.1 bacterium
TAAACCTTTTCGACTTTATCTTCCCACGTGTTCCGCCCGCGCAGCAGCCAGGCCGCCAGGGCCGGTAGAACAAAAACCGCCCCGAGCATATTTACCAGGAACAGGAATGTTAAAAGGATTCCCATATCCGCTTGAAACTGCAGTGGCGACCAGATCCAGGTGGCAACCCCAATCGCCAGACTTAAGGCGGTGATCAGAACCCCGTTCCCGGTTACATCCAAAGTCTCCTCATAGGCCTTGCGGAAGGTAGTATCGCCCCGATCGAGAATACTTTTGAAACTGGCGTAAATATAAATCCCGTAATCGACCCCGACACCCACCCCTAAAGCTATGATCGGCATGGTATTTACTTTGAGACCAATCCCCATAATCGCCATCAAAGCGTACCCCAACAGGGAAACCAGAGCCAAAGGGAGGAGAATACAAGCCACCGCCCGAAGCGATCGAAAAGCTACCAGACAAAAAAGTATAACCGCACCGTAAACATAGAGTAGAATTGGCATTTGCGAGGCCTGAACCTCCTCGTTGGTAGCCGCCATCACACCAACATTATTACCCATAAAGGAAAATTTCAGACCCTTACCCGGCGCGGGATGTTCATCACGATATTTCCTCGCAGCGGCAACTATCCGGGAAATGGTCTCTGCTTTATGGTCCTTGGTAAAGAGATAGATTGGCATAATGCTGGCGTCAGCATTCATCAAACCGCTCGCGCTACTGATTCCCAGAAGACAACTGGCAATTGAAGGTTTATTGGTCGGGATTACCCGCCATAAAGGCGACCCTTCGTTCCAACCAGCATTGGCAAAATGCAGATACTTGGCCATACTGATGGTTGAATTGACACCTTCAATATTGGCCAGATACCATTCAAAATCATCCAATGCCGTCAAATTTTCATAATCGATAAAAGCATCGGCCTTATCTCCTTCAACAAAAATTGAGAGGATATCAACCCCAATGGAAAATTTTTTGATAATGAAAGCTGTATCCAGGTTATAACGCGAATCTGGTCGCAATTCCGGTACCCCGGCCTGCGTATCACCCACCTTGATATCTCCGGCTTTCCAGGCGCCCAAAAGAGCCAGCAGCAGACACAGACCGATAATTGCAGTCGCAATCGGCCGACTGGCGACACCAGACAGTTTGCGCCAAAGCGGCTCCATGAAAACCGCCTTACGCTTCAGCTTCTGGCGGTATTGTTCATTGGCACTGACATAAGAGAGGAGTACCGGCAGCAGAATCAGATTAGTCAGGATAATAACCGCAACCCCAATCCCCGCAGTCATGGCCATCTCCTGAATTATACGGATTTTAATCAGTAACATCGTGGCGAAACCGATGGTATCGGTGCCTAAAGCGGTAAGACCCGGTACCAGCAATTTACTAAAGCTGGCTTGAGCCGCTTCAAGCGGAGTTTTGCCAGAAAAAAGGCTGGCAGAATTGGCACTGACCATCTGGACCCCATGACTGATTGCAATCGCAAACACCAGAAACGGCACCAGGATACCCATCGGATCAATACCGAAACCTAAAAGCGGCAGCAGACCCAACTGCCAGGTTACGGCAATCAGTGAAGCCAGCAGCAGAACTCCGGTGCGCCGGATAGAAAGCGTGTAAAAGAAAACCAGCAATGCGGTTATCAGAAAAGCTACGCCGAAAAAGAGAACTACCCGGGACGCACCTTTGGTCATATCTCCCATAACTTTGGCAAAACCGATAATGTGGATCTCCAGATTATCATTCTGATATTTCTGCCGGATATCTTCGAGCCGCTTGGCAACCTCTAAAAGGTCAAGTTTCTTTCCAGTTTCAGGGTCGATTTCCATCAGGTCAGTTTTAATCAAAGCTGCCTTAAAATCATTGGCGACCAGACGACCGACATAATTTGACTTCAACAGGTTAGTACGTACCCTTTCCAGGTATTCCGGAGTCGGTGCGAAGTCTGCAGGAACTAAAGCTCCCCCGGCAAAGCCCTCTTCCGTCACCTCAGTAAAACGCGCATTCGGGGTAAAAATTGAGATTATTCGACTCCGATCAACTCCCGGTAAAAAGAAGATCTCATCAGTTACTTTCTGAATGACGTCAAAGAACTCCGGCGTAAAGATGTCTCCAGTTTTAGGTGCCAGAGCGACAAGAATTTTGTTAGCCCCGCCAAATTCTTTCTGTTGATTGATGTAGGTCTTCATAAACTCGTGCTCCATCGGCACAAGTTTTGTAAAGCCGGCATCAATTTTCAGGTGACTGGCGGAAAACCCCATAAAAATAGTTATGAGAGCAAAGATAGCAATAACAACAAGACGTTTGCTAAAAATAATTGACTCAGCAATGGGAATAAAACGAGAAAACATATTGACCTTTTCGAGTTAGGGTTTGAACTTACAGCTCCAGAAAAACAGACCTTTTGCTTCAGGGATTGTTCACGGTTTTAACTTCATGAAATCTGATATTTTTACACTTTTTAATCCGCGTTCACCAGCAAAGACAACCGTGCCGGGTGAAGTTACGACAATTGAAGTCAGAGCAATCCTATCCGGTTGGTGGAGAGTGAAATTACGCCCCGAATCAACACTTGTCAAGATCACTCCGGCCATCCCGGTAATAACAATAGTGCCGTCCGGAAGCCTTACAGCATCAGTTAACAGCACCGTGGTTCCGGTTGTAATATCGATCCAGTTCTGACCACCGTCTTCTGAGCGAAAAATGTGGCCGCGTAAACCATAAACCAACAGGGTTTCTCCTTCTAAAGGTAAAACTCCGTACAGTGATCCACTATATGGGAACGATAATTCACTCCAGGTATGACCGGCATCATCAGAACGAAAAATATGACCGGCTTCAGCCGCAATATAGAAAACTCCGCTGGGACTGCGGCCAATACTGTTAAGATGGAAGTCAAACGGCCACTCTTCTTCACCCTCTGCGTTTTCTGCCAATGATTCTGGATCCTTATTAATGACAAAATCTCCCGGCTGCCAACTTTTGCCGCCGTCCTGGGTCGTCATAAATTTGGCATAAGCACCAATCGCAAAACCATAATCATCGTTGACAATAATATCAAATAGTGGCTTCTCCTCCTCCGGGGTACTGTTTAAGAGTTGCCAACTTTTGCCGCCATCTTCCGTGCCCAGAATAACGGCTCCATGACCTACAGCCCAACCCCGAAGATTATCTTTAAAGTAAACCCCGGTTAGCATTCTTCGGGTGGGGATATTCACCTGCTGCCAGGTTTGGGCATCATCATCAGAAATAAGAACATGCCCGCGCCAACCCACAGCGACAATATGCGGATCGGAAGTTGCGAGATCAATGATTAAAGTCTTTGCTGCCAACGGCATCATCAGGGCGGGACTATCAAGTTGACTCGCAATACCAGCGCCCGCAGTCAGAACCAGAAACAACAATGAAAATAGTCCTTGAGTACATATTTTTCTTATAAAAATCATTTTCTTCCTATAAAAAAACCCCGCCTCTCAATTTTGCGAGGGACGGGGTTTTTCATCAAAATTGATGGTCTAGCGTTTGCCAGCCCGTCGCAGAGCACTGATTGAAAAATTTTTAACCGGGAAATCTTTGTTGAAAATATACGTATTCTTCTCCTCATTATCAAGATAGTAGAAAACATAACGCTTCGCCGGCAGATCATAATGAACTTCGGATGTGCTCCAACTACAGGGAATATCGTAATAGTTAATCCCAAAGGCTTCGGAGAAACGCCAGAGCTGGTCACGCTTGTCATATTTGTCGGTAGCAACCACCGCCCAACTATCCTCATCAAGATAGAATACCCGGCGCTTGTAGACATGGCGAGTGCCTTTTTTCAGATTAGCCTCGACCACCCAAACCCGATGCAACTCATAGCGCAGGTAGTCAGGATTGTAGTGCATAGGTTGAATGATATCTTTATATTTCAGCTTGTCGCTGTGGAGTTTGTAGCAGTTATAGGCAATATACATCTCTTTCTTACCCAGAAGTTTCCAGGTGTAACGTTCCGGGCTGCCGTTGTACATCTCGTAATCATCCATAGTCCGCAAACCGTCCGAACCGGTTCCCGGAGTATCAAAAGCCACCTGAGGAGCCCGGCGCACCCGGCGCTGACCCGGGTTATAGGTCCAGGCTTTACGGGGTTCCTTACTCTGGTTCAATGTATCAACCACGATCAAAATACGGCCCGCAACCCGGGGCGGCCCCAATAAAGACATTTTAAAATACATGGCAACATTGTTCATCTTCTCTGCCGTCATACCCGGCACAGTGTAATTCCAACGAACCTGAGTATTCTCTTTACCGAGATTATAGCTGCCCCCACGGGTTACCGGAGAGTAGACAAAGGTACGATCAATAAATACACCACGGAAGTGGACAAGGTGATTCCAGATTGCTTCCAAACCATTTTTAGGGATCGGGAAAGGTATACCAACGGCAACATTCAAGATACCATTGCCATCTTCCGTCAACGTGGCAACCTGTGAATTCTTTTTGATCGCATCATAGATATATTGGGGTGATGATGCGCTCCGATGGGTGGGATAGACGTTAAGGAAATAGTTCTCATCTGCAGCCAGAAGAGCTTTATTGCCTTCGGTTAACTTGTCGGCATACTGAGCCATATTAGCTTTTGTAATCTTAAAAAGCACCTTATCTTCGGGAAAAGGATCAGGATGGTGATCGCCGGGTTTGTAATTTGCCGGAGGCTGAGTAATACCGCCAGTCCATGCCGGAATTGTGCCATCGGCATTGCCCGCCATTTCACCGCCGACCGGCGTCAAATCTTTCCCCAGACGAGCAGCGTCTTTAGCTGATATTTTAGCCTGAACCCCGGAGGCGCAAAGCATCACAGTGAACACTAAAACGGTTACAAAACCAATTGTTTTTCGCATATTATTTCTCCTGTATATTAATTTAGAAACTGTATTTTACATTAAAACCAATAAAATCACGGTCATTTATCGTATTGTAAGAGCCGGCACCAAAGTAGTTGGTGTAGCTGAAATCAGCGGTCCAGGATGAGAGATAGTTTGCCGCCAGGCCGAAGGTGATAGCTTTACGGTCTTCCAAGAAAGGCCCACCCAAAGGACTGATACCACTAACATCATGGGACCAGCCAATCCGGGGAGTCAAACCGATCGGCCCGATGACATTAAAGAAGTCAAGTTTAGCCAGAACCCGATAACCCCAGGAATCCTGATCGGCAAAATGTTTCGAAGCGGTCTGCGGTTGCTTCAAAGCAACCGCACCGGCAGCGCCGCCGGGAGTTGATGTTGCCGGCCCTTCGAGACGCAACTTGTTTTTACTCGGCATCCCGCAGATATGTTCCCAACCAACTTCACCAATCAGCAAGCCACCTTTAGAACCGAGCCAGCTAATCGGCGGCAAAAGATAGGTAAAAGTTGTCTGGGCTTGAATAATATCTTTTTCAATGAATCCCTTAAGGAAATCCCCAGGCATATGCTGTCCGAGCTGACCGGTTTGACCATATATAGGTTTAAGCGGAGAGAGGAAAGCCTGCAGGAGTTCAAGGTCATCAATCTGTAAAGGTGCGTCCGGCCGATAGGAAACTTCACCCTGCCAACCAATGGTGGCAACTTCAGTATTAAAACCCACACCGTACAATTTCTGATCTTCTTCATAGTTAGTCGCGTATCTTGAGCTTTTGCCGTATGAATCGACAGCAACAGCACCACCAACGGCTGCACCTGTAGCTGCAGCTATCGCATCAACCTGCGGATTGGTACCAGGGGCAACCCCGTACTTCGCATAAACGGCTGCTCCAGCCGCCGCTCCAGCCGCCGCCGCTTTGGCTCCAGCTTGCTGTAGGGCTGCCATATCTCCCATCTGTATTGACATAGTGGGGATATGATCATGGTAATTCATAGCGTAAAGACTAAACTCAGTACTGTGCAGCGCCTCAGAATAATACCTTACAGCCGCACCATACTGACCCTGACTTTTGGCATAGTCACTTTTGCCTCTGGGTACAGCCATAAAAGTATCATACCACGGAGTATTACCTTGATCGGGAACCGCACCAAAACCCAGCATCAGTTTAGTGGCGCCATCGCCAATAAAATCAGCACCGCTGAAATATGTACCCATGGGATCGAGCTTAGTCTCTTCCCAATCGTACTCATAGAAACCCTCAATTGAAAGATTATCGGTCGGACTGATCGTTGCCCAGACCATCCCTTCAGGAGTCAAAGCTTCTTTGAGCTCAGCACCCGGTACCCGAAGTTTAGAGACATCAACCGAATTGATAGAATTAATACT
>JAOZQE010000097.1 GCA_029932385.1 bacterium
AGGGAAACTCTATCGGTTCACCACCTAAAGCCCGAACAAAATCTTCGAAGATGGTTGGATCTTCCATAGAGTCCAGACCAATCTCTTTAACCGGACGCAGCAGGAGGCAGCCGTAATAACAGGCGACTTTTAGTCCTGCAAGAGGTTTTACGACCTTCTCTTTTAAAACATCGAAACCGATCTCATCACGTAAAACCTGCAGATAATGAAGAACCTCTACTTCACCGTGATAGTCCCGTTCGATAAAGTCGGTAATCTTGGAGCGCCGTTCTTCATCGGTTCGCATTACATTATTGGTTCGTTTCAACACGTTGAAACAGACCGAACAGAGGGTCACAAGTTTATCGTTGCCCTGATCTTTGGTGTCGGCAAGAATCCGGGTCGGCCCCGACATTGTGATATGCTGATCATTAACCAAGGGAAAGGTTGCACCACAACAGGTCCAATCTTTAAGTTCATCCAGTTCAAAACCAAGTTTCAAACTGCACTCACGACCGGCATCATCAAGTTTCTTGGCCTTGGTATAGAGGGTACATCCGGGAAAATATGGATACTTCATAGTTTACTCAAATTTAAAGAGGGAGGAACTTACGATACCCACTGATCATAGCGATCTGCGGGGCCCGAGCCAGATAATCATCAGAGAAATCAGTAACATCGATATGAGCTTCAGCCCCAACTTCACGCAAACGTAAGACGCGTAAGGCTTCCATAATTTTTGAGATGTCAACCCCTTTCGGACAACGGGCATGACACATCATACAGGCAGCACAAACCCACATAGACTTACATTTTTTGACCTCTTCTTCAAGACCAAGCTGGAGATAACGCACTACCTGACTGGGTAGAAGATCCATCTCATCAACCGAAGGGCAACCGGCGGAACAGTTTCCACACTGATAACAGTTAAAGAAGTTTTCGCCGCTGATCTCAGCAACCTTGCTGACGAAATCACCCTTCACCTGGGAACGTGAAATTACAGTTTTCATATAATCTAATCCTTAAATAATAACCAACTACTTTTTATACGGGATAACGCCCTGCTCGTACAAATCATTGCCGTGAATATCGTTGATTACGACCACCGGAAAATCTTCAACTTCAATCCGGCGAATAGCTTCAGGGCCTAAGTCTTCATAAGCCACAACTTCGGCCTTTTTAATGCGTTGAGCCAAAAGGGCTCCAGCGCCGCCGGTGGCGGCAAAATAGATTCCGTGATATTCTTTGATCGCCGCACGAACCTCAAGGCTACGACCGCCTTTACCGATCATCCCCTTTAAACCCTCAGCCAAAAGCCTCGGTGAATAGGAATCCATGCGGTAGCTGGTGGTCGGCCCGGCCGAGCCGATCGCGTTACCGGGTTTGGCCGGAGTCGGCCCGACAAAATAGATAATTTCACCCTGTAAGGGAATCGGCAATTCTTCTCCCTTATCAAGTAAATCAACCAAACGTTTATGGGCCGCATCACGACCGGTATAGATGGTTCCGGTAATCAGAACCCGGTCTCCGGATCTTAGAGAAGCAACGACTTCATCACTTAAAGGCGGTATCAAACGAATTGGATCACTCATTACAGAATCGCCTCCTTATGCCGGGCCGCATGACACTGAATATTGATGGCCAGAGGCAGACTGGCGATATGGCAGGGCAACATTTTGACATGAACCGCAAAACTGGTTACCCGGCCGCCAAGTCCTTGAGGACCGACGCCAAGATTATTAACCGCTTCGAGTAATTCATCTTCCAGACTTTGCAGCTCAGGATCGGGATTAAGACTGCCAACCTCTCGCAACAAGGCTTCTTTAGCCAACATCGCCGATCTTTCAAAGTTGCCGCCGATACCAACTCCGACGATTGTCGGCGGACAGGGATTACCCCCCGCCTGCCGTACCCATTCAACAACCTGCTCTTTAATTCCGGCAACACCGTCAGCCGGTTTCAACATAACCACTTTAGACATATTCTCACTGCCGCCGCCCTTGGGCGCTACAGTAATTTTTAAGGCATCGCCATCAACCAGGCGATAGTGAATAATTGCTGGCGTATTATCACCCGTATTGGCTCTGGTAAAAGGATGACAGGCCGACTTTCTTAAATACCCTTCCAGGTATCCTTGCCTGACTCCTTCATTTATTGCTTCATCTAGATTTCCGCCGACAATTCTTATATCCTGACCAAGCTCAACAAAAATGACCGCCAATCCGGTATCCTGACAGATCGGCACCTGATCACGAGTTGCGATTGCGGCATTTTCTTTAAGTTGCTCGATACAGTCCTTACCGGTGGGCGACTCTTCTATAGCTAGAGCCATATCCAGAGCTCGAACCATGTCGGCCCCCAGATTATAGTTCGCATCCACACAAAGTCTAGAGACGGTTTTGACAACTTCGGAAACGTTAATTTCACGCATTGATGAGCACCATATTTCTTCAAGTACCAGTTAATTTGAGCGATGATTGTATACTGTATACCTTTAAGGTTGTCAACTGAATTATATTAAAAATAAACACTTTTTTTGTTGATAATTTTCACATTAATTCTCAAATAAAAAACATTTAAAAGAGAACTATTTAAAAGATAAACAAGTTAAAGTTTTGCTCTATATAGCCGACGTAAGAGATGAATTTTACTTGGATATATATCCAACCCGTTCAAGGATTTCGAGGATATTAATATCTTCATTAATACAAACCGGATGTGCGTGAGGCAATGCCTGTCCGTCAGCCGGACGACTACCGTAATACTGACTGCTAATTACACCCGTTGGGCAGTAGTGCAGACACTCCATCTCATCGGGGCAGAAGCTGGCACAGTATTTAGCCGACTGATTGGGGAAAATAACCACCTGACGAATAGTTCCCCGACCAATAAAACCCAAAACATTAGCCCCTTTCACCTCATGACAGAAGCGAACACAGAGACCACAAAGGATACAATAGGTCATGTTGTCAGTAAAACGCTCATTACTTTTAGCCCCATACTTTTCAAGCAGGGAGGCCGGGATACTATCCCAACGATGCATAAGTAAGCTCAGTATTGTCCGCCGAAAACCATTTATTTTTTCCGTCTCAGTCTCAACCACCAGGCCATCAGAAATTTGATAGAGACACGAAGCTACAATTTTTTTGCGCTCACCTTGGCCGATCTCAACGACACAAAGACGACATGCGCCGTATGATTCGAGCTCTTCATGATAACAAAGGGTAGGAATAAATATTCCGGCAGTGCGGGCCGCCTCAAGAATTGTCATGCCCTTTTCAGCCTGAATATTCACACCATTTATAGTTATATTAACTTGACTCATGTAAGCCCTCCTTAGGATTCAGAAACAGGCAAGGTTTCGTTACCGGACAGTTTCGTAACCGCACTGAATTTGGGCGGACAAACCATGAAACAGGTATCACATTTGGTACATTTATCGAGATCTATAACGTGGGGCTCTTTTTTGGTTCCGCTAATCGCACCAACCGCACAATTACGCAGACACTTGCCGCAACCTTTACATTTTGCCGGATCAATATGATATGTAATCAGCTCTTTACAGACATGGGCGGGACAACATTTATCGTTAACATGAGCTTCATATTCGGCATGAAAATATTTAAGACTGCTCAACACTGGATTGGGGGCACTCTGACCCAGAGCACAAAGTGAACACGCCTTGGTCATAGCGGCGATCTCCTCGAGTAGTTCGAGATCCCCAGGTTGGCCCTCTCCAGCGCAAATCATCTTCAGAATATGCAGCATCTGGGTAATGCCTTCACGACAGGGAACACATTTACCGCAAGACTCATCAGCTAAAAATTCAAGAAAATATTTGGCGACATCGACCATACAGGTATCTTCGTCCATGACAATCATACCGCCGGAACCCATCATTGAGCCAACTTTGTTTAAGGCATCGAAATCGACCGGTAAGTCAAGCATATCCTCAGGAATTACACCACCGGAAGGACCACCGGTTTGAACCGCCTTAAACTTTTTACCATCCCGAAGCCCGCCACCAATCTTAAAGATAATATCGTGAAGCTTCATCCCCATCGGAACTTCGACGAGACCGGTATTATTGACTTTGCCGACGAGTGAAAATATCTTGGTGCCTTTGCTGCCTTCAGTACCAATTGAGGTAAACCAATCGACGCCTTTGTTAATAATAAGCGGAACATTAGCCCAAGTTTCAACATTATTTAAGTCACTGGGACGACCATGGACGCCGGAGATCGAGGTTCTGATATATTTGGGTCGGGGTTCGCCGACCTTACCTTCAATTGAGCTCATCAAGGCGCTCGACTCACCCGAAACAAAAGCTCCGGCCCCGCGATGCACTGATATTTCAAAGTTAAAGCCGGTACCTAGAATATTCTCACCTAAAAGACCCAGCTCACGCATCTGTTCAATCGCCCGATCAAGGTGCTCAACCGCCAGAGGATACTCTTGACGAATATAGATAAAACCTTTTTGGCAGCCGATGGCGTAAGCCCCGATCAACAACCCTTCAAGAACACTGTGGGGATTACCTTCGAGAATTGAACGATCCATATAGGCCCCGGGATCGCCTTCATCGGCATTGACAATTACATATTTAACGTCACCCGGTGCATTACGCGTTGCTTCCCATTTTTGACCGGCGGGAAAACCGCCGCCGCCCCGGCCTCGAAGATTAGCCTTTTTAACTGTTTCTAAAACCTCTTCAGGACTCAAACTACTCAAACAGGTAGCCAAAGCCTGATAACCATCAATAGCCAGATAATCTTCAATATTCTTGGGATCAATCGACTGATTACTGCCAAAAACCGCCCGGTTCTGATATTTATAGAAAGGAATGTCATGCTCTTTGGTAATAACATTACCTTCCGGATCAACATACAAAAGCCGATCAACCACCTTTCCCTGACTCAGAGTTTCAGTGATAATATCATCAACATCATCAGGTTTAATCTTAAAATAGCCAATGCCATCGGGATAGATAACCATTACCGGACCAAGCTCGCAAAAGCCGTGACAGCCGGTTGTAACCAGATCAACCTTATCATCTAATCCATGCTGTTTAATTCCACTTTTAAGACTGTCGATGACCTTCTCACTATCATAAGCTCGACACCCGGTGCCGGAACAGACTGAGAGTTTAGTCTTTTTCGGATCACGCCGGGAGAGAATATCTTTCCTCAACTCATCAAGAGCGGAAACGGAGGTTAATTTAGACATTATTCGCACTCCTCAACGATCTCGGCGATCTCATTGGAGGTTGGATTACTCATATATTTACCATCGACAACCATAACCGGCCCCAAAGCACAACACCCCAAACAACTGACGGTTTTGAGGCTAAATTTTTCATCTGCACTGGTCTCATCGGGAGAAAGTTTAAAACCCTGGGCAACTCGATCTAAGAGTCGTGTCGCACCCCGCACATGACAAGCAGTTCCAACACAGACCGAAACCGCATGCCGGCCTTGAGGAACAAGGCTGAAATGCTTATAAAAGGTAGTTACATTATAGAGTTGGTTCATCGGCAAACCGAGGCGATCAGCCGTATGCAGAAGAGTCTCACGCGAAAGCCAGCGAAACTCATGCTGGATGTCGAGCAGAATCTGAATCAGAGCCTCGGCATCGGCTCCATAATGATCAATTATTCTATCTACCTTGGCAAGGGAATATGACATCAGTAACTTTACTCCTGGGTAGGCACGTAAAAAAATATTTCAGGGCCTGAATAAAACTTTCAAAAAACTTACAAAGGAATTTTCAAGTAAACTTTTCAAACCTTGATCGCGAGAAATTGTATACAATCGCGTGCCGGTCTTGTCAAGCAAAATAGTTAACAACTTAAGCAACGCAAATGACTACCACAACTCTTGCTGCAGTCCGAAGATCCGAACCCCGAAACTACAACCGCGCCCCCACCCTCAGCCACAAGCCGGCACTCACTAGCGGTCGAAAGTCTAACTCTGGTTATCTGAACCGAAGGTGCCGCCAGAAGATAGTCGATATGCCAGCGTAGTTTTTTCTCTTGCCGTAGATGCCGGTTAATTCGGGCACAGATTCCCCTACGCGCACTGCCCGAGTAGAGATAGTCACCGGGAGCAAACCGAAAAGAGCCCAGTTTACCGACCCTGATATATTCAATATCATCAATCCGAATATAGAGCGAATAGCTGATCCAGTTTTTATCGGTGGGAAGTTGGGAAGGTGTGATTACCCTGCAACACTCTTTGTTAATTTCGAAATCGATATTACTCATAAACGTAAGCCGGAAATCTCATTTGGAAAGCCGGTTCAAGTGCTATCCAAATTATCCAGAGGACTTCCCAATGTCTCAAAATTTGTACTCATAACATGCGTGTAGATCATAGTTGTTCTTATGTCCGTATGTCCTAAAAGCTCTTGCACCCGCCGGATATCTTTACCCGCTTCAAGCATATGCGTTGCAAACGAATGACGCAGCGTATGCGGGCTGACCCGTTTATTTATACCCGCTTTTCTCGCAGCATTTGCCACGGCCTTCTGCAAACCGGTCTCATGGGTATGATGCCGCCGAACTTCTCCCGTTCGCGGATCTTTTGAACAGCTTTTAGCGGGAAAAACCCACTGCCAGATCCACGACTTCCCGGCCTTGGGAAATTTCCGAGCCAACGCCTGCGGCATATAAACATCTGCACACCCGTTCGCCAGATCATACTCAAAAAGCTTTTGCACTCCCTCAATATGAAACTGCAAATCATCCCGCACGGTTTTTGGTAAAACTGTTGACCGGTCCTTTCCCCCTTTGCCGTCACGCACAATAATCTGATGGTTTTCAAAATCGACATCCTTTATGCGAAGTCTGACACACTCCATCAAACGCAAACCAGAGCCGTACAAAAGCTTTGCCATCAATTCATTAGTTCCGTTTATATGGTGAAAAAATCGACCAGTTTCAGATTGACTCAAGACCGTCGGCAAATTTTTCCGCTTCTGCGATCGGATTGCATCGATTCTATCGCCAAGCGGCATATCCAGAACCTGTTTATAAAGGAAAAGAATCGCATTAAGTGCCTGATTCTGAGTTGAGACCGCTACCTTCCGATCCACCGCCAGATAACTTAAAAAACGTTCAATCTCCGCCTTACCCATCTCCCGGGGGTGCCGAGTTCCATTAAAGCGAATATAATCCAATATCCACTTTTCATACGTCCGCTCTGTCCGAATTGCGTAATGGTGATAACGCATCACCTCCCGCACTTGATCCATTAATTTACCCGGTTGAGGACGAAACTTTTCCTTTACTTGCTCTATCTTATATGCCATATTTAATATTCCACAATATAAATATATATCTGTAAAAAATCTGTATTTAACGCTGATATAGCATGTTATAAAGAAAATACATAGAGTTATTATACAGA
>JAOZQE010000029.1 GCA_029932385.1 bacterium
AAATCTTAACCAGAAAATCAATATCACTGCGAGTGGCATCTTCAGCTGAGAATTCAACATTCGAGGTCAGAGAACAGGCGTAGCGGACCGCAGCGACCGCCTGTTCGAGCACCGCATCGGCCTCCATCTGCAACTTATGCTGCATATGGATAGGGGATGTCGCAAT
This sequence comes from bacterium, assembly GCA_029932385.1. Lineage (GTDB taxonomy): Bacteria > Desulfobacterota > Anaeroferrophillalia > Anaeroferrophillales > Tharpellaceae > Tharpella. The sequence goes on from JAOZQE010000029.1 coordinate 167, forward strand.
AAAGGTATGGATGCGGGGGTCCGCCCCGCCCTTTAAGGCCGCCCAGGCGCGATCGATATCCTGCTGGTTGGCGCGGGCGAGACCCGCTACCTGACAGCCCCGAATCTCATCACTGACCAGTTTTACGCCGGCAAAATCTCCCTCTGAAGCAATCGGAAAACCGGCTTCAATAATATCAACCCCGAGTTTTTCGAGCTGGCGGCCGATTAACAATTTCTCCTCCACATTCATACTCGCCCCGGGTGATTGTTCCCCATCTCTTAAAGTCGTATCAAAAATCGTTATCCTGTCCATAATTTCCTCCATCTGAATTGTCATCACAATAAAATTTTTCTCCAAGTATTTAAATCTAACAAAAAAATCCCCCTGAATTCTTCATCTGAACTCAGGGGGATTTTATATTTTATGAAAATTTAAGTATGCTTCTAGTTGCTATCTACCGGCACACTCTTCTCTTCGACCCCTTGAGTCCGTTTTTTTAGTAGTCCGGTTAGCTGTAGTAGAAACTTAACCGGGCCGGAAAGTGTATAAATAAGAGCAATAAAGAACAGTGAAATCTGGGGCTCAGCCGCAACCACAATGAAGACTACAGCCAACATCACCAAAGCGACAAAAGGAGCTCTGCCACTGAAAATCGAATCTTTGAAAGCGGGATATTTAACATTACTGACCATCAGAAAAGCCAATCCGTAGCAGAGCAGCAATAAAACTACATTGCTCTCAATCCCGGTAGCACCTATATGTTCACAAATCAAAACCGTGGTCGCTGCCATACTCGCCGCAGCCGGAATCGGCAAACCGTTGAAGGTTCCTTTGGCAGTTGTTTCCGCCTGAACATTATAACGTGCCAGACGCAATGCGCCGCAGGCAACAAAGAGAAACGCCGCCAGCCAGCCGAGCCGCCCGAATGAAGAGAGACTCCACAGAAAAATCAACAAGCCCGGAGCTACTCCGAACGATACCAGGTCAGCCAGTGAATCAAATTCCATTCCGAAACGGCTGGTCGCATTCATCATCCGGGCAACCTTACCATCAAGAATGTCAAAAAGATTGGCCACGATAATAGCCGTAGCCGCTAAGCCAAAATCACCCTTAATGGCTGAAATAATTGCAAAAAAACCACAGAAAAGGTTACCCATAGTAAACAGGTTGGGTAACAGATAGACTCCGCGTATCATAATGTCACCATCCTCAATAAATTATTTTTTATCAGATACATGGTAACTCTAACACATTTAGTCAACAATTGGCAAGTAACCAATAATTGTCTCACCAGCTTTAACATGCTGACCGACTGAAATATCGATTTCAGTATTCGTCGGCAGATAGAGATCAACCCGTGAACCAAAACGAATGAGACCGAATCGCTCACCTTTCTCAAGCCGATCATCGGGCTTGACAAAACAGACAATCCGCCGAGCAATCAGACCGGCAATCTGGATAAAGGCGATCCGCCGTTGCTGATCATCTTCAATCACAACCAGATTACGCTCGTTTTCTTCTGCAGCCTTATCCAGGTTGGCAGAGAAAAACTTACCCGCTTTATAGTGGGTATCAAGTACCCGGCCGGCTGCCGGTGAGCGATTGACATGAACATTGAATACCGACATAAAGATACTTACTTTGGTACTTTTTTCAATCCCGGCAAGCTCCGGCCCATCGACCTCCATGACCGAAAGTACCCGGCCGTCAGCCGGAGAAACTACAGAACCCTCTTTCAGCGGTGGGAATCGCTCCGGGTCACGAAAGAACGACCCGCAAAAAAGCATCAGCACCAGAGTCAGCACCCAGAGCCAACTCCAGCCGATTAAAAAAAAGATAATAGTCGCCAACCCGAAACCAATCACCCAACGGTGGCCTTCCGGATTAATCATTTTTATGACTGGTAGTTCACTGAATTTCACAACCTGCTCTCCTGAATCACTTTAACCGAAAACTTATTAAAGAATTAGATAACCGCTCTCGTAATGACTTGCAGGTACCTTGAAAAATGCATCTTCAGAATACCCATACCTTACTATATACTAATTTTTGTCTTTATCAACCAGTTTTTTCTTACTGATCCAACTCATCATCGAACGCAGTTTTCCACCAACCTCTTCAATCTCGTGCTCCTGACCGTTGCGGGTCAGGGCATTAAAAACCGGGCGATTGGCCTGATTCTCCAAAATCCATTCCCGCGCAAAAGAGCCATTCTGGATCTCGGCCAGGATCTCGGCCATAGCTTCGCGGCTCTCCTCATTGATGACCCGCGGCCCCCGGGTGAGATCACCAAACTGAGCGGTGTTACTGATCGAATAACGCATATTACTGATCCCTCCCTCATAGATCAGATCAACAATAAGTTTCAACTCATGCAAACATTCGAAATAGGCCATCTCCGGGGCATAACCGGCATCAACCAGAGTCTCAAAACCGGCAGTTATCAACTCGGTCACTCCGCCGCAGAGTACGGCCTGTTCGCCGAAAAGATCGGTCTCAGTCTCTTCCCGGAAACTGGTTTCAATAATCCCGGCCCGGCCCCCGCCGATACCACAGGCATAGGCCATGGCCACATCCCGGGTGTCACCGGAAGCGTCCTGGTGAATCGCAATCAGGGTAGGAACTCCCATTCCCTGGGTATATTCATGCCGCACCAGGTGACCGGGGCCTTTAGGCGCCGCCATAAAAACATTAACTCCGGCCGGCGGCATAATCTGACCGTAGTGAATATTAAAACCGTGTGCAAATGCAAGATAATCACCCTCTTCAAGATTAGGTGCGATCTCTTCATTGTAGAGTTTGGCCTGCAACTCATCTGGAACCAGGATCATTACAACCTGCGCCTGGCGTACCGCTTCGGCTGTTTCAAACAGCGGTAGACCACCGGTTTCCGCCTTCTGCCACGAAGGCCCGCCCCGGCGCAGACCGACAATCACATCAAAACCGCTCTCTTTTAAGTTGTGAGCGTGAGCATGCCCCTGACTGCCGTAACCGATAACCGCAATCTTTTTCCCCTGCAAAACTGCCGGGTTAGAATCTTTTTCATAATAGAGCTGCATAACATTTTCTCCCTTTTAATTTACAAACATCAGTTTGATGTCTTCGCAAAAAGTCTCGGGATGGCTAAGTAAAAATTTTAAGCTACAAGGCGCTGTGTTTTTTTAGACACGAGACAATGCACAATAGCATGTCGACTGTCTGAAAAAACACAACAACGCAGTAGATTGAAACTTTTTACGACACCATCAATTTTTTTGGCTGTCACGCGCCAGGGCAACCATGCCGGTACGTGACATATCTTTAATCGCGAAAGGAGCCAGCACATCAAGCGCGGCCTCGATTTTGGCGCGTTCACCAGTTAATTCAACAATCAATGAACGCACCCCTAATTCCAGAACCCGGCCCTGATAAACCTCAATCAGACGGAGCAGTTCAAGGCGCTTGGGCCCACTGTTAACAGCAAATTTCAGAAGTACCATCTCACGGGCCATCTGCACAGATTCAGTGAGTTCGACAACCTTGATTACATTAATCAATTTATTGAGCTGTTTGGTAATCTGCTCGATGATATTTTCATCTCCGTGAGTAACAATCGTCATACTGGAGATACTTTTATCTTCAGTTTCAGCTACCGTTAAACTCTCAATATTAAAACCGCGGCCACTGAAAAGAGAGGCGATACGTGAAAGTACACCAAACTCGTTCTCAACCATAACACTGATAACATGTTTCATTTAAAGCCCCCTTATACCAGTAACATATTAGAGATGGCTTCACCCGCAGGCACCATCGGATAGACATTCTCTTCGGCCGCTACCACGATATCGACAACCACCGGGCCGGGATGCGTGAACGCCTGCTTTAGAACCGGCTCAACCTCATCGGGTCTCTGCGCCCGCAAGCCAAGAGCCCCATAGGCTTCAGCCAACTTGACAAAATCGGGGGCATGATTCATCGTGGTTGAGGAGTAGTGTTTATCAAAAAAGAGCTCCTGCCATTGCCGGACCATACCGAGATAGCCGTTATTCAAGATAATTACCTTGACCGGCAGATTATACTGAACCACGGTAGCCAGCTCCTGGCTGTTCATCTGAATACTGCCGTCACCGGCGATATCGATAACCAGGCGCTCTGGGAAGGCCACCTGAGCCCCCATCGCCGCCGGCAAACCATAGCCCATTGTTCCAAGACCGCCGGAAGTCAACCAGCTTCGGGGTTGGGTAAAGGTAAAAAACTGCGCCGCCCACATCTGGTTCTGACCAACTTCGGTACTAACAATCGGATTTTTATCACGAGTCAATTCGCCGATCTTCTCCACCACAAACTGCGGCTTAATAACATCATCCTGTTGATAAGAAAGTTTATGCTGATCCCGCCAGCGGGCGACTTCTGCCAACCACTCATCATGGCCACCGGCATAGGCCTTAGTCTCCGTTTCAGAGGTTTTCAAAAGCTCCAGCATTTTGTCAAGTACATCACCGACATCACCGACAATCGGGATATCGACATCAACATTTTTACTGATTGAAGTGGGATCAATATCGACGTGGATAATTTTGGCATCAGCAGCAAACGTATCGACCCGCCCTGTAACCCGGTCATCAAAACGAGCCCCGCAGGCAACCAGAACATCACTCTCAGTCACCGCCATATTCGCCCGATAGGTACCATGCATTCCCAGCATTCCCAAAGAGAGCTGATCATCTTCGGGGAAAGCACCAAGCCCCATAAGAGTGGTCGTAACCGGGATCTGCAGGGCCCGTGCAAGTTCGGTAAGCCGAGCAGCGGCATCCGCCAGAACAACTCCACCGCCGACATAGAATACCGGTTTTTTGGCTTTAAGGATAACCTCCATGGCCCGCTGAATCTGACCCGGATGACCTGCATAATTGGGGTTATAACCTTTAAGCGAAGCTTTCACTGCCTTTCTTTTCGGACATTTACCCGCGAGAATATCTTTAGGAAGATCAACCAGTACCGGCCCCGGCCGGCCGCTGCCGGCGATATGAAAAGCCTCATTAACAATCCGCTCTAGATCTTCAATCCTTTTGACCAGAAAATTGTGCTTGGTACAGGGCCGGGTAATGCCGACAATATCAGCCTCCTGAAAAGCGTCGTTACCGATCAACGGTGTCGGCACCTGACCGGTAAAAACCACCAGCGGGATTGAATCCATTGAGGCGGTCGCCAGTCCGGTAACCGTATTCGTAGCTCCGGGCCCGGAGGTTACCAGGGCGACCCCGGTCTTGCCCGTGGCCCGGGCATAACCATCTGCGGCATGAACCGCCGCCTGTTCATGGCGAACCAGAAAATGGCGGCATGAATAGTCCGGCAGATGATCATAAAAATTAATCACCGCTCCGCCCGGGTAACCGAAAACAACCTCAACGCCCTGCTCCTGCAAAACTTCAAGGAGTATCTGTGCACCACTTATTTCTTTCATTAAACTCTCCCCAATCGTTTGCTATATAAAACGTTAACTTTTTAAAACATCCAGGTTCAGAAATACAGCCTTCTGACGCAAAATTACGGCAGTAAAGAGACTGTCTGCAGGCCTGTACTCTCGGGAAAACCGAGCATCAGATTCATATTCTGCACCGCCTGACCGGCCGCTCCTTTGACCAGGTTATCAATCGCCGAAAAGAGAATCAGGCTCCGCTTATCTGTAGCCAGAACGTAACCGATATCACAATAATTACTGCCCCGAACCGCATTCAGGGTCGGTAGTTCTCCGGCCGGAAGAATTCGGACGAAGGTTTCATCCCCGTAAGCCTGAGTCAGCGCATCTTCAATTTCAGACGCTACCACATCCCGTGAAAGCGGGAGATAGATAGATGACAGAATACCCCGGTTGACCGGGAGGAGGTGGGGTACAAACAGAAGCTGCGGTGCGGTTCCCGAAACCCGCTCAAGCTGTTCCATCATCTCCGGCTGATGCCGGTGATTGTCCGCTTTGTAGGGCTTAAAATTCTCATTCACCTCACAATAGAGCGAACCTAAATTAAGTCCTCGACCCGCACCACTGGTACCGGATTTAGCATCAATGATAATAGTTGCCTGACGTTCAATCAGATTGAGCGGTAAGATTGGAGCCAGTGGTAGAATCACACTGGTCGGGTAACAACCCGGATTGCCGACAATCCGGGCCGTAGGAATCTCCGACCGGAAAAGCTCCGGCAAACCGTAGACCGCCTTTTTCAACAATTCCGGCTGGGTATGTGGCTGGTACCAACTCTCATAAAGAGCCCGGTTACTGAAACGGTAATCGGCACTGAGATCAACAACTTTTTTACCGGCCTGATAAAGCTCAGCCACAACCTCGATCGCGGCTTTGTGCGGAAGCGCCGTAAAAACCAGGTCAGCCGCACCGGCAATTTTTGCAATCTGATTATCTGTAAATTCAAGATTAACAATCTCCCGCAATGAGGGAAATAGTTCAGCCACCTGCACCCCTATATGCTGTCGTGAGGTTACTGCAGTCAATTCAATCTGCGGGTGACCGGCCAGAATACGCATTAATTCAACCCCGGTATAGCCACTCGCGCCAATAACTGCTACTCTGATTTTTGCCACTTTCTTCTCCTGACCCGGACTGACACCGGAAACAAAAAATTTTACCGTAAAATTGTGGTGTAGATAAAAATAAAAAAGGGAGACCGTTTCTGCGGCCTCCCTTGGGGATGTAAGTTCTTTATTATCAGAATTCGATTAACGTTTCGAGAACTGATAACGAGCCCGGGCACCGCGCTGGCCGTATTTTTTGCGCTCCTTAATTCGCGCATCGCGGGTTAGAAAACCCGCTTTCTTTAGCGAACCACGGAGCTCTGCATCATACTCCTGCAAAACTTTGCTGATGCCGTGTTTTACAGCTCCAGCCTGTCCCGAAACACCTCCACCGGTGACTTTGATCATAAAATCAAACTTATTCTCAGTTTCCGTCACTGAAAGCGGCTGAAAGATCATCTCACGCGCTGTATCGGCAGTAAAATAGTCCTCAACCGAACAACCATTTACCTTGATTTCGCCACTGCCTTCACTCAGCCAGACCTTGGCAATCGCTGATTTTCTTTTACCTGTTGCGTAAAATCTTGTCGCACTCATATCAAAATCCTAAAATATTTTAACGTTTCTTTTGAATATAATCGCTGTAGAAAACTTAAATCCTAAAGTTTCCGGGCAACCGGCTGCTGCGCCTTGTGTGAATGTTCTGCTCCAGCATAAATCTTAAGCTTCTGCAACATTTTGTTACCTAGCTTATTCTTCGGCAACATACCCTTCACCGCCGTATTGATGAGCTCGGTGGGATTTTTCTCCAACAGTTCCGCCGCAGTAATCCCTTTAATACCACCGGCATAACCGGTATAATGGTAGTAGATCTTGTCTTTCAGTTTATTTCCGGTCAGACGCACATCTGCCGCATTAACTACGACAACATAGTCACCAGTATCAACATGCGGGGTATAGATCGGTTTATTCTTACCACGCAGAACCGTAGCTATCTCACTAGCCAAACGTCCAAGAACCTGTCCCTGAGCATCAATCAAATGCCATTTCTGCTCAAATTCTCCAGGTTTTGCTACAAAAGTCTTCATCAGTATCTTATTCTCCAGAAAAAACAACCAGTCGGGCAAATAAACTCACCCGCAACCGGTCAACTACTATAACTTAAAGCCCGGCATCTTGAGCCGCAGGGCAACAATTTTGAGGAGGGACTTTTTAATACAGCAGGCTGACATTGTCAAGTTCTTTTTAACAGTTATTGAACTGCAACCCCTTTCGCTAGAATAAAATCGCTCCGCCGTTCCGCAAACAGCGCTAAAACACGGTCAAGATCGGTCTGGGTCAGATCAGCTGTCACCGTAACCCGGAGCAGAGATTGTCCGGCGGCAACCGTCGGCGGCCGGATACCCTGAATAAAGACTCCCTGTTCCAGAAACCAGGCACTCAACTCCATCGTTCGCCGCGAATCGCCTACGACCACCGGGATAATCGGTGTTGGATCATCCCGCACGATCAGCCCAAGACGCTCAAGACCGTGCCGAAAATAGTCCGTCAGATATCTTAAACGCTGAGCGTGTTCCGGCTCTTCTTCAAGCAGCTCAATAGCCGCCAGTGATGCCCCGAGAGCTGCGGGCGGCAACGCAGTTGAATAGATAAAACTGCGCGCCCGGTTGATAAGATAGTCGATAAACTGCGGGGCTCCGGCGACATAAGCTCCGCAACTGCCCAGAGCTTTGCCCAGGGTTCCCATCTGGATGTCGATATCGTTATAATCAAGACCGAAATGTTCGGCGGAACCCCGGCCGCAACGACCCAGAATTCCGGTAGCATGTGCATCATCCACCATCAGAGCGGCATCATAATTTCCAGCTAATTTGGTAATCTGTGGCAATGGAGCAATATCCCCGTCCATGCTGAAAACACTGTCGGTTACAATCAGACGGCGCCGGAAATCAGCGGCACTTTCCTGCAGGAGCCACTCCAGATGTTCAACATCACCATGACGATAGATCTTCAGCTGGGCCCGACTCAAACGGCAACCGTCAACAATGCTGGCATGGTTTAAGGCATCACTGTAGATGACATCACCGTTCCCGACCAGGGTCGTCAAAAGCGCCAAATTGGCAACATAACCACTGTTAAAGAGCAGGGCTTTCGGAGTTTTCTTAAACGCGGCGATCTTCTCTTCCAGCTCGACATGCAGCCCCATGGTTCCGGAAATAAGACGTGAAGCCCCGGCGGAACAACCGTAAGTCTCTGCTGCGGCACAGGCTCTTTCCCGTAACCGGGGATGATTGGCAAACCCAAGATAATTATTTGAACAGAGCAGTAGAATCGGACGACCGTTCAAACTCGTATGCGCCTGCTGCGGGCCGTCGATCGTACGCAGAAAACGGAGCTGTCCATCATCTTCAAGCAGACCGAGTTCAGCTTCAAGTTCAATCGGCAATGATTTTTCAGACATCCATTTAATCATCAACCAAACCTTCATTTTCAAATGATTGCCAGTCATCCAGCAGACGCTTGTCATCCCGCCACTGCCGGCCGCTGGTGGTCAGATAATCACCGACCATCAGACCATTGGCTCCGGCGGCGAATATAAGAGATTGATAATCCGCAAAGGTTCGCTGGCGGCCGCCGCAGATCCTGATATCAACCGTTGGGCAGACAAATCGAAATAGCATAATTGTCAACAGAGCCCGCCAGGGAGATAAGCCGGGCTCATCTTCCAACGGTGTCCCTTTCACCGGCACCAGAAAATTTAACGGAATTGAATCCACCTCAAGCTCCCGCAAGGTCATGGCAAGTTCCACTCGCTGAGACCAGCTCTCACCCAAACCCATAATCCCACCGCTACAGACATAAAGACCAGCATTTTTAGCTGTTTTCACTGTGGCAACGGCCCGTTCATAGTCATGCGTAGTACAGATCTCCGGAAAAAATGAACCTGATGTCTCAAGGTTATGGTGATAGTGCTGCAAACCGGCATCGCGATAGCGGACGGCAATCTCCTGATCGAGAAAGCCTAAAGAGGCGCAGGGTGCGATATCGAGGGCGGCGATCTCCTTTAACATCGCTACAATCCGATCCTGCTCCTCAATCTGCTCAACCGCGGTTCCACTGGTCACGACTGAAAAATTTTCAACGTTGCAGCCCGCTGCAGACTGCACCCGCCGCTGCAGTTCATCAACCTCCAGTAAAGGAAAGGTCTTAACCCCGGTATCGTAGGAGATCGACTGCGCGCAATAGGCACAATCCTCCGGGCAACGACCCGACTTGGCATTGACGATCGCACAAAGCGCGATTTTTGTACCGCAATAATATCGACGAATTTGATTACTTAAGGGAAACAGGGAAAAAATTTCAGAGCCGGCCAGACTTCCAAGCTTGAGTGCAAGCTCCTCATTGACACCCTCTCCGGTTGCCAGTATTCCCGGTAATTGAGCCCGCAAAGTTTCAACAATCTCAGCCGATGGTTTAGTAGTACTATCGGGCTCTTTATTTAAACAATTCATAGGTAAAGAAAATTCCTTTCATTTTCTAACTTCACATGCTAACCTCTGACGCATGGCTTTTAACCGCAAAGACAGCTATTACAAACAGGCCAAACGTGAAGGTAAACGTTCCCGGGCGATCTATAAGATTGAGGAGATCGACCAGCGTTTCCGGTTTTTCAAAAGGGGCCAGAAGATTCTTGAGCTCGGCGCCGCACCCGGCGGCTGGATGGAGTATATTGCCCGACGCGTGGGTACCTCAGGCCACATTCTAGGCCTTGACCTGCTGACTATTTCCGAACTTCCGTCACCACCCTGTCAGACCCTGGTTGCCGACATCCTGGCCCCTGATACCGGAGCCCGGATTGACGCTCTGGTCAACCCGCCTTTTGACGGTGTGGTCTCCGATCTCGCCCCCAACTTGACCGGAATCAAAGCTACCGATCAGGCAAATTCAATCGCCATGCTTGAAGCCGCAACCGAACTCGGCCTCGAACGCTTGAAAAAAAGCGGTTTTCTCATCTGCAAGGTTTTTCAGGGTAGTGAACTTAAACAGTTTCAACTGCAGATGAAAAACCGTTTTCAAAAAATCACGCTGGCCAAACCTAAAGCCAGCCGCAAAACCTCCAGCGAAATCTATCTTGTCGCCACCGGTTACGCCGGCAAGACCAGCTGCCAGTAAAATTCAACCAGCTGCGAGCCAAAGAAAAGATAGAGCAGACCGCCGCCAGCCAGAAAAGGGCCGAAGGGAATCGCGTAACGCCCGTCGCGACCCTGCCAGAAAACCAGCCCCATACCAATTACAGCCCCACTCAATGAACTCAATAGAATAATCGGCAACAGGGCTTTATAACCTAAAAAAGCCCCGAGCATGGCCAAAAGTTTCAAATCACCGCCACCCATTCCATCACGGCCGGTAAAAAAATAGTAACCGGTCGCCACCAGCCACAACGATAACCAGCCCAAAGCCGCACCCAGTAAAAACTCCCACCAGGGCAGCACTCCCCACCACCAGGATCCCACCAGACCGATAACAATCCCGGTCAAGCTGAAACTGTCGGGTATGATCTGAAATTCAAGATCTATGAATGTAATCGGCACCAGCAGGAAGATTAAAATCAGGGCTCGGGCCAACGCCGGTGTCAGACCAAAATATAACGCTGCCAACCCGAACAATAAACCGGTTAAAAGTTCAACCAGCGGGTACCGGAGAGAGATCGGTTCACGACAAAAAAAACAGCGGCCGCGCAGAAAAACATAAGTCAATAATGGAATATTCAACCAAAACGGCAGCCGGTGCTCACATTTGGGACAGTGTGAAGGCGGCGCGACTATCGACAGATCACGAGGTATGCGATAAATGCAGACATTAAAAAAGCTACCGCAGACAAGTCCTAAAACTACGGTGAATGTAATAAGGAACCAATCCATTGAACACCTGAAAGCGGACTGAAATTAGAGAGTTGAACAAAACTGTTTAATGTGATATAAGTAACACCACTTTTATCAAGCTGACATTAAACTCCACAGAGTGGCATCGTCTACCATGCCAAACTATCTTTGCCAAGAAAATAATGCAAAAAAGTTTAACGGTCGGACATTAATGATCCATGCCGCAGGCTCTTTTCAAACTTGACACAATAATTTAACGGATATTAATCACTTATGGAAAACCAAGCCCCAAGAATCTTCAACATAGGAGAACTGGCCGTCTATCCCGGACACGGCGTTGGCGAAATCAAAGCCATAGAGGAACGTGAAGTCTGTGAAGAGACTCAGAATTTCTATATAATGGTGATCTTAGACAGTAATATCACGATTATGATCCCCAAGAATAACACCACCAACGTCGGCTTAAGAGCCCTCGTTAACGACAAGCAGATCGACGAAGTCTACACCACCTTAAAGAAACGCAGAGTCAAACTGTCACACCAGACCTGGAACAAGCGTTACAAACAGTTCCACGACAAAATAAAACGTGGCTCTCTTGTTGAGGTGGCTGAAGTTTTTCGAGATCTCAACCTGATCAGCATCAATAAGGAGCTCTCCTTTGGTGAGCGCAAGATGATGGAGACCGCAAAGCATCTGATCGTCTCTGAACTGGCTCTGGCCCGGGAACTCTCCGAGAAAGGGATCACCGAGGAAATTCAGGAGATCTTTGTCGTCAAGGAGAGTGAATAAGATCGAAATAACATTTTTATCCATTATAAATGTATAGACTGACACACAACCATTCAACCAAAAACCTCGATTTCTCCGCTCGTTACGCTGGGCCTGAAATTTTAATTTAGTAGATATAATTATAGTTTTTCAGGCTCTCTTTCATTGCTCACAAGAATTCCTGGTTAATTAAAAAATTACGAGAAGACCATTGCTGATAATTCGCGCATTTTTCATTCTGTCGGCCGCCCTACTTTCTTTCCAGATCGCCAAAGTCCAACTCGGTCGCATTGATTACGCATGTGTTGCCTTTTTTGTGACTGCGTCACTCATAACTTACATTTTTTATCTCTTAAGCCGGCTTAAGAAAGTTCCCCTGCGAACTCTGATTGGTGGATTCTCAGGCATGGTTATCGGCCTGTTTATTGCCAACCTGCTGCTTCGCGGGGCACCATTTGTCGACCTCTTCGACAATCCCAGAACCAGTTTCACCCTCTACCTTCTGACCTATTCCCTGCTGGCCTATATCTCCCTGGAGGTAGGCTTAAAAAAGGGGGATGAGTTCGATCTGATCCATTCACTGGTTTCAAAACAGCGCCGTGACCGGGAAAAAATTGTTGACACCTCAGTTATAATCGATGGCCGGATTGCCGATGTCTGTGAAACCGGATTCATTGAAGGAACTCTGGTTATTCCTCAATTTGTCCTGCATGAGCTCCAGCTTGTCGCCGATTCCTCCGACCCCTTAAAACGGGTTCGGGGCCGCCGCGGTCTGGATATCCTCAAACGCATCCAGAACCAGGCCAAAGTTGAGATTGAAATCACCGAAAAAGATTTCCCCCGAATTAAAGATGTAGATGCAAAGCTGGTCGCCCTGGCAAAAAAACGGGATGCCCAGATTTTAACTAATGACTTCAATCTGAATAAAGTTGCTGACCTGCAGGGGGTTGATGTCTTGAACCTGAATCAACTTGCTGAAGCATTAAAGCCTCTAGTGTTGCCGGGTGAAGCCCTGGATGTAATGGTCTCCAAAGAGGGCAAAGAATCCATGCAAGGGGTTGCCTATCTCGATGATGGAACTATGGTCGTTATTGATAACGGCCGCAGTCTGGTCGGGGAAACAGCTACCGTCATCGTTACCAGTGTCCTGCAAACTACTGCCGGGCGCATGATCTTTGCCAAGCGCAAGAATGGTTCACAAAAAACGGCAAACCAAGCATAATTAATTTGGATTATAATTGAAAAAAAGATCAGTCTTTGCAATCATTGTTGCCGGCGGCTACGGCAGCCGCTGCCCCGGTCTTAAGACAAAACAGTTTTCGGATATTAACGGTCGGCCGGTCTTTATCTGGAGCGTTAAAGCTTTTCAGGAAGCTGAGAGCATCACCGGTATCATTGTTGTCGGCCCCGGAAACAATGAAGAAGCCCTGGCTGAAATGGGCTCTCTGACAAAATCTTTCGCCAAAGTAATTAAGATTGTAGCCGGCGGCAACAGCCGCACGGAATCGGTCAGAAACGGAGTCGCCGAGCTTGAAAATATTGAGCACATATCAGCAGCCGACCCAATCCTGATTCATGACGGAGTCCGCCCGTTGATAACCCCGCAGTTAATTGATCTGGTTGCCGATAAAGTAAACCTCAACCAAGCTGCCATTCCGACTACAACCCCAACCGCAACCGTCAAAAAAATTATTGACAACAAAATTATCAGGACGATCAACCGCAACGAGACCGGACTCGCCCAGACCCCCCAAGGCGTACCCTACGGATTTCTTCGCGAAGCTTTAACCTGCTGGGCTGAAAATCCAAACCCGGTTATAACTGATGAAGGTTCTCTGCTGGAGAATCTGCCGCAGAAAAGACAGGATAGCATAACGATAATCAATGTTCAGGGCGATCCTGACAACCTCAAAGTCACATTTCCTAAAGATCTGCAGCGGGCAGAAATAATTCTCCGAGAAAAAAAGAAAAAGCTGCAAACCGAGCCGGAAACTCGTTATATACCCAAAATTGCAACCGGCTTCGGCTATGACGTTCATGCCTTCAATGCCGATCGTAAATTAATCCTGGGAGGCATTGAAATCCCATATAAACTGGGACTTGACGGCCACTCCGACGCCGATGTTCTAGTCCATGCTTTAGTTGATGCAATTTTAGGTGCGATCGGGGCCGGAGATATCGGCCAGCACTTTCCTGATCACGATCCCGCACACAAGAATCGTTGCAGCCTTGACTTTTTAGAACAAGCCATGCTTATAGTAGAGGAGAAAGGTTTTTATCTTGAAGCGGCCGACATTACGGTTGTCGCCGAACGACCCAAACTTAATCCATATATCCCGGCGATGACAAATAAATTAAGAGGTGTAATGGTTCAACCCTGTCAACTCAACATCAAAGCTACCACCAGTGAGGGTCTCGGGTTTACCGGCCGCCGTGAAGGGATTGCGGCTTACGCTATCGCCACTGTCACCGCGACCTGATTACAACCCTCCGACCATGACAACCAGATCTAATATCCTATCACAGTACTCCTTTACCAACGTCATCTCTGCCCTGCTTAACCACCGCGATCGAGCTTTCAGGATTGCCCTCGCCCTCTCGGTGGGGGTGCACGTAATACTTTTTTTACCGGCCAATCTATTCAAAACTCACCGGCGACCGACTCTAAATGAGAACCTGGTCGAAATCAAACTGATTCCAAACCAGAAAAAGAGTCCCGCAAAAAAGGAGAAACCGGCCAGAACGACTAGTAAACCTGTCTTAAAACCAAAAAGAAAGCTGAAAACCAAAAAGAAACATATTCCGAAAAAAAAGCCCCGGGAGGTCGTCAAAAAATCATCCCTAGCTCGACGTCGTACTCTGGTCAAGAAAAAAAAACCCTCCTCAAGCGAGAAACTCGATGAGATAAAAAAACGCCTCGCCCGGCAACATGAAGAGAAACAACTTGACAGTATACGCCGGCGCCTGCGGGAAAGCAGTTCTCCTGCGGCCCGAACCCAGCAGGCCGGTTTAACCCAAGTTTATAACCAGACCTTAACCACCTGGATAATGCGCAACTGGAACCTGCCCGAACATCTCCTCAACAGCGGTCTTGAGGCCACTATCAGTTTAACCATCGCGGCCTCAGGTAAACTTTTAGCCCAGAATGAAGAGAGCCTGTCGGGAAATCCAATTTTTGACCGGGCCATGCGGCAGGCGATTGCCCACGCTAACCCTTTTCCGCCCTTCCCGGCAGAGCTTACAATTCCCCAAGAGGAATTTGTTATAACCTTCAACCCCAATAACATCAGGAAAGAGAATTAAGTCATGAAAAATACAACCTTGACCATACAGAGAAAAAAATCTTTATGCTGGGCTTTGATTATCCTGATCACGGCTACTTGCGTCGGTTATTGCTCTCCGGCGTGCGCTCGCGTCTACCTGGAACTCGACTCCCCCAACCTGCGCCAGATTCCCCTGGCAGTCGCTCCGCTGCAACCTCTATGCGGGGCCAGTGAACATGAAGAGATCGCCCGCAGCGGCCGCAAAATTCTAATTGATGATCTTGAATTTTCCACTTTCTTTGAAGTCATGCAGGACACTACTACTTATCTAGAGAAACCTAAAAGCTGCAGCCTCTCTCCGGGAACCTTTGACTATAGCAACTGGTCCCTGATCGGAGCTGAACTTCTGATTAAGGCCGGCTACTCAGTAAGTGGGAAAACAATCGTCGCAGAATTCCGACTCTACGATACCATGGAAGGCAAAATGCTGATTGGAAAACGCTATCGCAGCCGAATCCAGAATATGCGCCTCCTTTTTCATAAATTCACCAACCTGGTGGTTGAAAAAGTTACCGGCCTGCCAGGTGAATTTACAGCAAAAATTGCATTTTGCGGCCGAATACAGGGAGAGCAGGCCCAGGAATTATTCACCTGTGACTATGACGGCCATGAATTACGTCAGATAACCCGCAATCGTTCAATTAACGTGTCACCGGCCTGGTCGCATGACACCAACAAAATTGTCTACACCTCATATAGAAATCACAATCCGGACCTCTATATGATCGATTTCACGAAGGGCAAAGAAATTCTTTTAAGTAAGCGAAAAGGGATTAATGCGGCAGCTGACTGGTCAGCCGACGATCGGCAGCTGACCTTGATGCAGCGCTATAAAGATCACAGTGAAATCACCATAATAAACAGCCGCTCCGGACAACTGCTACGCCGGCTGACCACCAGTCCGGCAAACCAGGCCTCACCATGCTGGTCTCCTGACAACAACCGGATAGCATTTGTTTCCGACCGAAGTGGAACCCCGCACATATATATTACTACGGTTACCGGAGGCCCCTGGCAACGCCTGACAACGGTAGATGCTTACAACGCTGATCCAGACTGGTCGGGATATAATGACAAAATTGTTTTCACCTCAAGGATTGACAAAATCTTTCAGATTTGCACAATCAGATCCGATGGTTCACAATACCACCAGCTGACTTATGGGCATAGTAATTGTGAGGTCCCGTGCTGGTCACCTAATGGCCGCCATATACTTTTCACAAAAAAAATCAATAAAATTCGACAACTTATGATCATGGATGAAAAAGGACGTAATCTACAACAGATCACTTACGACAAACTCCAGAAAAAAGGACCCAGCTGGTCCGCCAATCGATAAATCAAATAATAGAAATAATTAACTATTTAATCAATAATATTAAATAGTTAATTTCAGTTAAGGGACTGCTAATAATCTTAATTAATAATCTTTCATTACAATTATATGCGGGGCATTATGAACTCCTGATTCAATGCAAAAAACCAAAGTAAATCAATGCCTTTCAGCCATAATCAGTAAAATAGATCCAGTTATAAACCGTATAAAACATAATAATATATGTTATTAGCTTGATTTTTTTTAATAAAGGGGTTATGTACCGTTTATCACACTTAAGTTTTAGGTATTAAATAGTCCATAAACAATCAAAGTTAACCTTCAATAAAAAGTATAAATAAAAAGGAGTTCTAAATGAAAACTAGAAAGATTATTTTGACATTGGCACTGGTTGCAGGCTTAATGTTCATATTCACCAGCTGTACCTGCAAACCTGATCTCGAAGAAGAGAAAGTTGCTCAACCTACAGCTATGACGACTCCTTCAGCCTCTACCCCAAGCACTGTTAAACCGGCGGCGACCTCCGGCGCGGTGGTTAAAATCGGTAACCGTATTGTTGAGATCGGCGACCGTATCTTTCCGGTTTATTTCGACTACGACAAAGCTGCGTTGCGCAGCGATACTCGCAAGACCCTGGATGAACTGGCTCAGTGGTTGAAAATCAACCCCTCTGTTGCTCTCCGGATTGACGGTCACTGCGATGAGCGTGGCTCCAACGAATACAATCTGGCACTGGGTGAGACCCGGGCTGCCAGCGCGAAAAAATATCTGGTTTATCTGGGTATCTCACCGGATCGCCTGGAGACTTTGAGCTATGGTGAAGAGAAACCTGCCTGCAGCGAAGCGAATGAGAGTTGCTGGAGTCAGAACCGCCGTGATGATTTCACAATCACCGCCAAATAGAGCTTCATCAAACTAATGCTGTTAAATTCTGATAATATCCGACCCTGCGGAAAACATCTTCAGGGCTGGGTATTATCAACGCGAATAAATTTATGGCCACTTTGAGATTCTTCAGGTTCTATCCAGCCATCGCGGTGTTCATTATTGTCGCAGCTTCAGTTTTGTGCGGGTGTAGTAGTACCGGCCAGCAACGTGAAGTTCAAATCACAAACCGGCGTCTCAAAGCACTTGAGCAGCAGCAGGCTGCCTTGAGCAGAAAGAGTTTAAGTGCGCAACAGAAACTTAACGCTGATACCAATATCCGTCTTGACAATCTGGAAAGAGAGCTGAAACTGATCAGCGGATCGGTCGAAGATGCACTCGCACGCCCAGAGGAAGTTCAATCTATCGATAAATTTGAACTTGAAAAAGTCATTGCTGATCTTGAAAAACGGCTCCAGCAACTCGAACAGGGGAATCCGCCGACGAATGCTGAGAAATCCGCAACCCAATCAACAAAATCTCAAGCCGGCAGCAAGAAGCAGATCGTCACACCGATCCCCACCACCCCTAGTGCTCGGGAAAAAGCCCTCTACGATGATGCCTACAACACTTTCAAACGGGGTGATTTCAAAAACGCAAAAAATAAATTCAAAAAATTTATCGGTGCTTTTCCAGACAGCAGTTACAAAGTTAACTCCCAGTTCTGGATTGGAGAGTGTTATTATAAGACCGACGACTTCGCTGAAGCAATTATTAAATATGATGAAATTATAGCGAACCACCCTCAACACCCGAAAGCGGCCAGTGCTCTGCTGAAACAGGGGTTTGCCTTTCTCAAGCTGGGAGACAAAACTGACGGTAAATTAATTCTCAAAAAAGTTATTGCCCATTATCCAAAAACTGACCAGGCTGAGATTGCCCATCGTAAACTTAAAACGATCAAATAGTCACAATAACAACATAACAATCAATGGCACGCCTTGTGCTTAATCTTAACGTACTATTTTGAATAAACATCAATAAGGATTAAAAGAACAACGTATTGTTGTAATTATATTCTTACACCTTTAACATAATCTGACCTCAAATTACCAAAGAGTAATTGAAAGCCTGGGACTAATCTAATTTATGTTATTCAAAAAAGATAAAACCCTGCTCGGTTTAAATATCGGCTCCGGCTATATAAAAATGGTTGAGCTTAAAGACTCAGGTTCGATTTACACTTTGAGCAATTTTGGTATGGCAGCCCTGCCACCTGATGCTATTGTTGATGGTGCAATAATGGATAGCTCGGCAGTCGTCACGGCGATTGTCAATCTTGCAAACAATCTAAAAGTAAAAAAGAAAAAGATCAGCACATCGATCTCTGGCCACTCAGTTATTGTTAAAAAAATCACCCTGCCACTGATGAATGAGAATACGATTGAAGATACAATTCATCAAGAAGCCGCCCAACATATCCCCTATGATATCAGCGACGTAAACCTTGACTTTCAGATCCTGGGTCCCAATCAGAATGCTCCAGAGAATATGGATGTAATATTGGTCGCGGTCAAAAAAGATACCATAAATGACTATCTGGCCCTGGTAGAAGAAGCTGGTTTTATTCCTGTAGTAGTCGATGTCGATACTTTCGCTCTGGAAAATGCATACGAACACAACTACAGCGAAAATGAAAAAAAGATCATTGCTTTAGTCGATATAGGAACCAATCTGACCTGTATAAATATTCTTGACGATGGCGTCACCTGCTTCTCACGTAACATTACATCCGGTAGCCGCCTGATAACGGAACAACTCCAGAAACAATTTTCACTTAATTACGAGAAAGCTGAGCTGTTAAAGATGGGTTGTCCGGAAAATAGTGGGATCGATGCCGCAATGGTGCGAACAGCCATCAAAGGTGCCGCCTTCTCACTTATCAATGAAATCATTAAAACCATAGATCTTTTCCACTCTTCAGCCGTCTCTGAGGGTCGAATAGAAAAGATAGTCCTAAGCGGCGGTGGAGCAAAAACCCACGACATACTTAAAGATATTCAGGACAAGTCCGGGATTAAAACAGAGCTCATCGACCCTTTCCGCAACATTATGGTTCCGGAAAAACAATTCGATCTTGAATACATTAAGGAAATCAGCCCGATTGCCACAGTTGCCATGGGTCTGGCCCTGCGCAAGGATGAGGTCTCCAAGAAATGATTCAAATAAACCTCCTACCGGTACGGGCTGAACGCCGCAAAGAGTTCATCCGTAAACAACTATCGATAGCTGTCCTCACCCTATTCTGTACGATTGCAGTCATGATACTCCTCTTTTTTCGCCTGCAGGGACAATACAATAATACGAAAACCTCTCTGACAAGTACCAACAAAAAGATCAAACAACTTGAGCCGGTGTTAAAGAAAATTGAGCTCTACAAGAAGCAGAAGGCTGAGATCAGTAAAAAGATTTCCGTAATTATTGATCTTGACCGCTACCGTCTGGCTCCGGTGGTGGTTCTCGCGGATCTCAATCGACAAAGACCGGAAAAACTCTGGCTTACCAGTATTAAAGAGAAAAGCCGGCATTTGACCATAAATGGGGTCGCAATTGATAACGAGACTATCGTAATGTTTCTGAATAATTTGAAACATTCAACACCGCTCAAAAATGCTGACTTAACTCTACTGCGTTCACAAAAAATCCAGGGTCTGGACCTGAAAATGTTCAAAATTGACTGCCAGCTTGATCTTGAATCTCTACCTGAGATGTTAAAAGGGCTTGAAACATCCCCAGATATGTCTTCTGTGGAGGAACAAAATGGCTGATAATAAATATTTCAATTTTCTCCACAACTATTCACCGTTAAAGAGAGCATTGATACTGCTCTTAATTATTGGGTTAATTGCCGGAGTTTTCGTCTACTTTATCTATATGCCTAAATTAAAAGAAGTTCAGAAACTTGAACAGAAATTAAAAAAGGCCCAGATAAAACTGCACCAAACCCAACAGATAGCGAACCAGCTCCCGATGTTTGAAGCGGAGATGGAACAACTCAATATCGCATTTAAAAAAGCTTTGAATAAATTGCCGGACAATAAAGAGATACCTGCACTGCTTCTAAAAATCACCAAACTGGGTAAGGACTGTAAACTTACATTCGATCTGTTCCAGCCTCTAAGCAACCGCGATCATGATTTCTACGCTGAAGTTCCGATAGATATTGTAGTACAGGGCAGTTATCATGCGGTTGGACGCTTCTTCAACCAGATCTGCACAATGCCCAGAATTGTAAATGTTTTTAACTACTCATTAGGTAACTACTCTACCACAAAAGATGGTGATACCCGTCTAAAAACCAGGTTTAAAGCTGTCACCTACACTTTTATTGACAAACCAGCACCTGACAAGAGTAAGAAAAAATAATGGATAATAAGTTTACCCGATTAAGTGCGGCTCTGACATCAATTTGTCTCTTATTGGCCGTGGTGTTGTCTCATGTTCCGGCTTGGGCCGGCCAAAAGAACAAACTAAAAAACAAACCCGAAATAATTGAGGAGTTAACTCCTGAAAAACTTGCATCCCTTGACAACCAAAAGATTCTCTACACCTACGATTCACTCGGTCGTAAAGACCCTTTCCGACCGTTTGTAGATTTCTCGCAGATTGAAAGAGCAATTCCGACTGAATCTGGCAGGCCACTGACCCCCCTGGAAAAATATGCTTTAAATCAGTTTCGTCTGGTCGGGATTATCCTTGCTGGAGACATGGACAATTACGCCCTGGTCGAAGATCCAGAAGGTGTCGGCCATACAGTCCACACAGGTGATAAAATTGGTAATACCAGCGGCTATGTCAAAGAGATAAAGCTTAATGAAGTTGTTATTGAAGAGCCTTATATAGATATCTTCGACAAGCAGCAGACCAGAACCATCTCTATAAGACTCCGAGATCTTGATGAAGAGAGCACGCTCCATCTTGATAATGATGAATAAAAGAACAACATATTTATTAATCTTTTTTGATTCTCTAATTTTGACATTTTCTAAACTTCCAATTTAATACTAAGCAGCGAGAAAAGCTATGTGCATCCATACAAGCAGACGAAAACCCTCCGTAGCGTACCTGTTTTCAGCGATTATGTTGCTAGTCCTTTGTATCTCGGGGTTACTACCATCCCGGGCTCTGGCAGCTAAGGATACGATAACCCTTGCGGCAACGGCTGAAAAAGATCAAGTCCGGTTGTTGTTTACAACCTCATCAGAGAATGAAATCAACTACAATCTCTTTACTCTTGAGGCTCCGCCGCGCTTAGTCATTGACTTCCCCAATTGCAACTACAACGATATTGACGTTAACCAGTTAGTCGGAACAAGTGGTTTTCACTGCCTGAGATTTTTCAGCGACAGTGAAAAAACGCGCATTGTTCTAGACACCGAATACGCGACTCTGCCGCCATTTACACAGTCTGCCCGAAATCAGGAACTGGTGGTCACCTTGAAACAAGCTGACCCTGACAATGTCAAAACTATAAATCATAATTTACCACCAAAGAGCGCCAATATAAAGACTCCATTTAAATCTAACAATAATCCTATCAGTGTGGATTTTAAAGACACAGATATCCAGAATGTTTTCCGTTTTCTTGCTGAGATAAACCACCTTAACGTAGTCATGAGTGATGATGTCTCAGGCACAGTCACCTTAAGACTTAAAAAAGTCCCCTGGAAACAGGTTTTAAGCATTGTCTTAAAAACTCATCAACTCGGAATGGAGAGAACCGGCAATGTTGTTCGGATTGCACCGCAAAACGTATTTGACCAGGAAAGAGAGGCGCTTGAAGCGAGAAAGCTGGCGATCGCTGAAAGCAAAAAAACCGAGGAGGATGTTCAGGATACAGTCCTGAAAATTCTCAAAGTAAATTTCGCCAGCATTAACGATGTTGCAGATAAGATTGAGAATACCATCTTAAGCGATCGCGGGAATGTTGAGACCGATCCCCGCACCAACTCTCTGATCATCACCGATATCCCCGACCGGATTGCTCAAGCGGAAGCGCTTTTAAGAGAACTGGATGAACCGGTTAAGCAGGTTATGATCGAGGCTAAAATCGTTAAGATAGAGCGCAAATCTATGAGTGAGATCGGCGTGCAATGGGGCGGAGCCTGGGGGAAAACCACAAATGACCGTTACTATGGTATTAATGGACATGACGATATGGGTGGAACCGGTTTACCACCAGTCAATGGCGGCGAAGGCGCCCCACCAATTTCCAGCTCCTATGCTGTAAATATGCCCGCAAACGCTATTAGCAGTGGTATCGGTCTGATTTTCGGTAAAATCGACAAATATAACCTTAACGTCAAACTTTCGGCGATGCAGGGAGATGGTACAGCTCGTATCCTCTCATCGCCTAAGGTTCTGGCCTTGAATCAACATGCGGCCAGGATTGGCCAGGGACAGGAGATCCCCTACCAATCTACATCGCAAGATGGTACAGAGACAGAGTTTAAAAAAGCCGAGCTCAGCCTTGAAGTGACCCCGACCATTACCAACAACGGTATGGTCTCGATGGAGGTTATAGTCAGTAAAGATTCAAAAGGTGAAAATACCACTGACGGCCCGGTTATTAACACTCAGAATATCACAACATCTCTGTTACTTAAAGATGGTGAAACGGCCGTCGTTGGCGGCATCGTTGAAAACAACAAGTATAAAGGCAATCAGGAAGTTCCGGTATTGGGGAAAATCCCTCTTTTAGGCCGGCTTTTCAGACATGACATGATAGATAGCGACGATTCTGAACTGATGATTTTTATTACCCCCAGGATAATAAGATAATCTGAACAGATAACTGGCAAAGAAAGAAATTTACTTCTATATCTACTTTGAGCAATCAGCAATTACTGAACCCACCAACCGCATCCATCACAAATAATTGACCGGCAGCCTGATAAGCTGTTCGGTCAGTTTAATCTCCACTATCTCCGATTGGTCACAAATTACACACACTGTGTCGCGCCCAACCATCGCCACAACTGGAAACATCTCTGGCAAACGGTCAACCATATCCTCTAAAAATCTTTTC
>JAOZQE010000098.1 GCA_029932385.1 bacterium
CCGCATCAACTTTTACTTTCTTCATTTTTTACAACTTCCTGATTTCAGGTTAAACTGAATGATACCGTATGGATTATAACTTCTGCGTTTAGGAATAGCTATTTAAATTTTTACTTGACTTTAATCAATATTAAAAGTATCTTCTTTATGTAGACTAAATAAAGTTAACTTTTTCTGTGGAGGCACACATGGCTCAGATTTCATTACAAGGCAATCCTATAAATACGATCGGCACTCTTCCTGAAATAGGCGGCAAAGGCCCGGATTTCAAACTTACAAAAACTGATTTAAGTGATGTCACACTTAATGATTTTACCGGTAAACGCTTGGTTTTAAATATTTTCCCCAGCATTGACACCGGGGTTTGCGCTACGGCAGTACGGCGCTTCAATGCTGAAGCGGAGAAACTGGAAAATACTGAAGTACTCTGCATTTCAGCTGATCTGCCCTTTGCCCAGGCCCGTTTCTGCGGTGCTGAGGGACTTGAGCGCGTCGTTTCCCTCTCCGCCATGCGGGATCGTAAATTCGGTGAAGATTACGGGGTTACCATCAGTGATGGCCCGCTGGCCGGACTTTTTTCCCGGGCCGTAGTCATCCTCAATGAAAAAGGCGCTGTGATCTACACCGAACAGGTCCCCGAGATCACCCAGGAACCTGACTATGAAGCCGCTCTGAAAAATCTCAAATAGAGCTGAAGCTTATTAAATTTCCTCTTACTGGTAGAGGAAATTTTCAAACAGAACCGCAATCGCCGGCAAGACCTCCATCAAACGATGATCACCGGGCAGCAGATGGAGAGGTAGAGCATGGCGCCGGGCATAATTGATAATCAGTTCCGGCGGAATAAGCTCATCATGCCAGCCATAAATTACGGCACATTTCCGCGCTTTCGGCCGGGGATCCTGATCCCGGCCGAAACCCGGAATGGCAATCGCCGGAGCCAGTAGAAACAAACCGTCCGGGGCAAGCTTACGGGCGGCCACCGCCGCCACATAACTTCCCATACTCGATCCCGCCAGAATCAGATGCCCGCCAACTGCCGGATGCCACTCGATAAGCTTCTCTACCCGTTCATCCGGATCATCAATCCCCCGGTAATCGATACTCTCAACTGCAAAACCACATTTTTCAGCAACCTGAGCCAGACACTTTATTTTGCTCCCCCAGGGCCCGCTCTCCTTACCATGAGAAAAACATACGGTTCCAATTTTAACTGTCATAGGCTGTCTCTCCCTGAAAAATGATACTATTATTTGACTTATCCGCTTCTATGAGATAGTTCACACAAGTTATTATCACAGAGTTTGGACTACACCAACCTTTTCATAAAAGTGAGCCGGAAATGACCTCCACTCTAAGTGACTGCGCCCGCTGTCCTTTTGCTGCTTCAGAACGTCTCTGCCGAACCCCCGGAGGTAAAGCCCCGGCTTTCTGCCCGACCCGGGATCTAAAGCAGTTGACAGATACCAGTCTTGAAATCTATAAACAGGATAAATATGCCGAGTTCGCCCGCCAGGCATCTATCCAGGAGGCGGAAGCCTACGCCGACCGGGAACTGGGATATGAACGGGTGCGACCGGCTAAAACCAGAATCGAAGAAATTGCTGAATTCGCCCGGAAAATGAATTTTCAACGCCTCGGTCTCGCCTTCTGTGTCGGTCTGCGCCGGGAAGCCAAAGCTGTGGCTGAACTTTACAGCAACCAGAATTTTGAAGTAGTCTCCGTAATCTGTAAAGCCGGTTGCCTCGACAAAAATCTGATCGGCCTTGACGATGAGCAGAAGATCACCCCCCATCAACCTGAAACAATGTGTAACCCGGTAAATCAGGCCCTGATCTTAAACCACTCCAACACTGACTTGAATATCCTGCTCGGTCTCTGTGTCGGTCACGACTCAATTTTCCTGAAAGAAGCTCAGGCACCCTGTACGATCCTGGCCGTTAAAGACCGGGTTTTAGGACATAATCCTCTGGCCGCAGTCTATAACATCAACAGCTACTATCGCAGCCTGAAAAAAAATTAGCTGGCAAACCGTTCCGATTGAGAAAAAACCTGTTTTCGGAAAAAAATTGACTTAAATCATTGCTGTTCGGTAGGCAATTTACATAGACAAATTCTAGGGATATCGGGTTGTTTACTACACCCTGAACGAGAGCAAAGAAGTGCCCTTGGGGTGGAACTTCTCTCAAAATTTTATTTTTTAATGGTATTGAAAAAATAAAATTTTTAAGTGAGCCCTAAGTCAATGGAGTGTTCGGCGGCGGCGGCTCTAATGTGATCAACAAAAATTTCGGCAAAGGCGTGGTTTTCACCGAGGCCGTGGAGGATTGGAATAACTTTATAACCCTCTTTCATGATAACGCTTTGCCAGGTATCCGGATCTTCTCCGGTCATATCATTGATCGCATGGTCACCGGCGACAATCATGAATGGCTTGAGGATTACTTTTTTGTTTTTACTGTGATATCGAAGCATTGCAACAATATCTTCAAGTTCTGGATAACCTTCAACGGCGCCGAAAAAAGCTTGGATGTCGGGATAGAGGCGACCCATCATCTTTTGGGCTTCACCATAGATGCCGGTTGACATATGGTCGTTGCCGTGAGCCATATAAACTAATGAGGCCTGCTCCTTTCGGGCTAGTGCGACATCATCTCCCAGAGTTTTTAAGGCTTTTTCCATATCTTCACGGTAGTCATAGCGATCCCCCCAGCCTCCCAGAGCCGGTCTGCCGACAACAATCTTGTCAAATGGCATCCATCTTTTTTTTATCGTTTTGATCTGATTGATACCCTCAACATATGAAACCAAATCGATAAATTGCTCCATGGCGTAGATATGAGTGGGCTGGACGATAATGGTGCGAAAACCATCTTCTTGAAGCTCGCCGATGGTCGCGATGATGCCTTTGACATTGATGATTTCAGCTGGGATACCTTGTTGCAGCCATTGGTCACTTTCGGCTCGTCTTTTTTTCCAGATTTTACGAATAATATTGGAGGTGAAGGTATGTTTTACCGGAATTTTTGGGAAAGCTTTTTCAATGTGGTGCTGAATATTGATAATTGATTGCACCGCAGTTGGTACGGTGGTGCCAAAACTTGCTAGAACAATTGCGATTTTTCCGTTTCTGGTCATTTTTTTTACCTTGTTAAAATAATTAAAGCAGACATCATCTTTGCTTTACAAGTGGGGCGCAATATATTACGGTGGAGGGATTTGTCAAGGGCAAAATATTTTAATCTTTGATTGATTATGAGAGATAGAAATTGACCAAATCGCACGAAATAATCTCTTTTTGTGTTGCTGGAACCCACTCCGGGGCGGGGAAGACGACGCTAACCTTGGGGTTGTTGGCAGCCTTTAAAAAACGGGGCTACAAGGTTCAGCCTTTCAAATGCGGGCCGGATTATCTTGATCCCGGTCACCATCAGGCAGCTTGTGGTACGCTCTCTCGAAATCTTGATACCTGGATGATGGGTAAAGTGGCAGTCCTCAAATCTTTTTCACGGGCACTTGTCGACCAGGAAGTTGCCGTGGTTGAAGGAGTGATGGGACTTTTTGACGGGGCCTCGGCAACCACTCTTTCCGGGAGTACGGCTGAGGTTGCTTTGCTGCTTAAACTACCGGTGATTTTGGTTGTTGATGCCCGATCGATAGCCCGCTCAATTGCTGCTCTGGTCAAAGGTTTTGTCGATTTTGAGCCGGAACTTAATATCGTCGGGATTGTCGCCAACAATATTGGTTCCGAGCGTCATCGTGAGATATTAGAGCAAGCCCTGGCTGCAGCTCAATTGCCGCCGCTGGTCGGGGCTTTGCCGCGTGGTGTGGTGCCCTCTTTGAAAGAGCGTCATTTAGGTTTGGTGACTGCCGATCAAGAGCGTGATTCAGCAATCTATCAGCGCCTTGGTGAAATGGTTGAGGATTATCTTGATCTCGATCTGTTGATCCGCAAATGTTGTTTTCCGTTTCCGAAAATATCGGTTAAGAGTGATGGGGAAAAGTTTCTTTCACAACCAGTATCAGCCAGAACCGTGAGAGCCGACAACGTGAGGGTTGGGATAGCTAAAGACCGAGCTTTTCATTTCTATTATGCCGACAACCTTGACTTTTTGCGCCAGGCCGGGATTGAGTTGGTTGAGTTTTCACCTCTTGCAGAAACGGGTCTGCCGGAAAACCTTCAGGGTCTCTATTTGGGTGGCGGTTATCCGGAACTTTATGCCGAAGAGTTGAGCGCTAATTTGCAGATGCGCCAAGCGATTGCCAATTTTGCCGAAAAAGGCGGGGCGATTTATGCCGAATGCGGCGGCCTTATGTATTTAAGTCAAAAGCTAATTGATCAAGAGGAAAATGAGTGGGCTATGGCCGGAGTTCTGCCACTTTCAACCCGTATGGAAAAACGGCGACATCGTTTGGGTTATGTTGAGGTTGAGAGCGCTTGCGATGGTCTCTTCGGCAAAATCGGAACGGCCTGGCGCGGGCATGAATTTCACTGGTCTTCACCTGATATTGAACCATCATTTTCTAAAGCTCCACTGCGTTATCGTCGCCCAAGTGAGACCGTGTGGCTGGCTGCCGGTTACAGCCAAGGCCGGGTTCTGGGAACCTACATTCACGCCCATTTCGCCTGCAACAAGGAGCTGGCCGCTAACTGGGCCGCTTTTTTACGAGTGGAAGTAAAATAGCATTGACATCCAGAGTCTGTTATACTAGATAACCTTCGCTTTTATAAGTTTTAGAATACTATAGTTGTTCAGGTGCTCGCCAGGGTGTTTCCCCGGTAAGAGCTTAATCGGGAACCTCGTGAAATTCGGGGACGGGCCCGCCGCTGTAACCGGGGACAAAAGCCATCATTCACCACTGGGATTTTTAAGTTCCGGGAAGGGATGGTTAGTCGAATGATCCGGAAGTCAGAAGACCTGCCTGAGCAAATAACGTCATAACTCGTGGACGGAGTTGTGCGTTAATAAACCTGTCGGATAGAAAAGGGAATCCCCGGGTCGAAACATTGGTTTCGATGCGGGGATTTTTTTGTTTGGGGGAGTTTATTTTAATTTAACATTTACAAAATGGAGAAAGGCATGAGTGGCAATTGGTTAAGAATGAGTTGTGTGAAAGTTTGGAGCGTGTTGATGGTTGTATGTTTGGCGACTTTATTTTTTACCGCAAGCCCTCTAAATGCGGCGACAACTATCGATGAACTGGTGGTAACCGCGACTCGTATGAAGGAGAAAGGTTTTGACGTTCCGACTCCGATTGAGGCCGTTTCATCTGAAACCCTGACTATCAACAGCCCGGCCACAGCGGCCCAATCTCTGGCTGAACTGCCCGGAGTCTCACTTTCTAGTGCCGGTTTCTGGAATACGATACCAGTGATTCGCGGTCTCGGCGGTAGCCGGGTTCTGGTTTTGATTGATGGCGACCGTGAAAACAATCTCTGGGCCGGGCGCTCACCGTTAACGCCCTTTATTGATGTCGGAAATGTGGAACGAATTGAAATTATCAAGGGGCCGGCCTCGGTTCTTTACGGTACTGACGCTATGGGTGGGGTTATCAATGTCATAACCAAGAGTCCCGATTTTGCCAAAGCCGAGAAGTGGACGTTCTTAAACAATTTCGAATGCCGTTACTCATCGGTGGATGAGGGGTGGTTCGGCCGTTACGCCTTAAGCGGTGGTGGTTACGGTTTTGATTTTGAACTGGCACTTGGAACCCGGGATGCGGATGACTATCAGGATGGGGCTGGAGATGATGTCGAGAACAGTCAGTTTGAAGGCCAGTCTTTAGATTTAAAGAGTCGTTATTTCATTAATGATGATCATGATTTGAGTATGACCATAAGAATAAGTAATATTGATGATATGGGGGTAACGAAAAAAGAGGGGGCCAGATATTCTCATTTTGATAAATTTGATACTGACACTTATAAATTGGCTTACCATGGTCGTAATCTGGGATGGCTCAAGGATCTCCAGATAAGAAGCTGGTACGTTGATCAGGAGCGCAGTTATGAAGCTGATATCCCGAGCCTGACAAAGCCGATCTACAAATTAAAGGGTAACGAGTTTGAGACCTCGGCCTTGGGCTCTTCACTTCAAGGACAGATCGATTTTGGTCTAAATAATCGCCTGATTTTCGGTTGTGAGTTCGTCGCCGAAGATGCCGATGGTGACGAATACATTACAGTCAAGAAAAACAAAAAAAATACCAAGGTCAAAGAGCTTACCTTTAAACCGATACCGGACTGTGATCGAGATCATTTCGGTATCTACGCTCAAGATGAAATTATTTTTGGTGAGAGTTTGACCATGCTCGCCGGTCTCCGTTATGACTACTTTGTCGCCGATGCTGATGATGCGCCGTTTACGACCGATATTTACGACAAAAACGGCGAAAATATTATAAAATCAAAAACTTCAATCAACCATTTCAGCCGGAAAAGTGATGATGCATTTACATTTAACCTTGGCCTCCTCTATGTTTTGACCGAAAATATCCATTTGACCAGTAATCTCTCTTCCGGTTTCCGGGCTCCCGATATGTTTGAGCGCTATTCAACCAGAAGCAGCACTTATATGATCATCGGCAACCCCGATCTTGATCCCGAATATTCCTATAATGCCGATCTTGGATTTAAACTTAATTATCGACGTCTTCGGGGATCGTGCAGTGGATTCTACACTTGGGTTGAAGATTATATTGAGCTTGCCAATACGGGGCGTGATTTTGACGGAATGGAGGCACGTGAGTATGTCAATGTTGATGATGCCGAACTCTACGGTGCCGACGGTTCGCTGGAGTTTGACCTGCTTAAAGAGTTAACTCTATTTGGTAACATGGCCTATGTTGTCGGCCGAGATCGTAAGAGTCATGATCGCTTAAATACAATTCCGCCACTTAATGGGATATTAGGGACACGCTGGCACGCTCAACTGGATAACGGCCTGCACTACTGGTTTGAGTTCAGCGGCAATTTTTATGATCGCCAGGATCATCCCGCCAAAGGTGAAAAAGAGACAGCTGGTTACTCGTTTTTCAATCTGCGCAGTGGTGTAAAATTTGACTATGCAGCTTTCAGAGATATCACTTTAACCTTGAATGTCGAGAACCTTTTCGATAAAGAGTACCGCAATCACCTTAATATAGCTGATTTCTACAACGAACCCGGTTTGAATGTTATTACAGCACTGAAATTTTCATTTTAATGGAAAATAAATATGAAAAAGATATTATCAATTGTTAGTTTGCTCCTCC
>JAOZQE010000099.1:0-3847 GCA_029932385.1 bacterium
CAGGTATTTTCGTTCATCACCACCAGACCGCCGGAGCCCATCATCGCGCCAACCGATTTCAAAGAATCAAAATCGATCACCGTCTCCATCAAGGACGCCGGCAGGCAACCTCCCGAAGGTCCGCCGATCTGCACTGCTTTGAGCTCCTTACCATCCTTAATCCCGCCACAAACATCAACCACCAGATGTTCCAGGGTAACCCCCATGGGAACTTCAACCAGCCCTGGATATTCAACCTCACCAACCACCGAAAAGATAGCGGTTCCAGGACTATCCTCAGTACCGATAGAACGAAACCATTGATGACCATGACGAATTATCGACGGCACTGTGGAGAGGGTTTTAACATTATTTATAACCGTCGGCAGTTCATCAAATCCAGCCACCGCCGGGTATGGCGGTCGCGGCTGGGGCATCCCCCGATTACCGCTGAGCGATTCAATCAAAGCGGTCTCTTCACCGCAAACAAAAGCGCCGGAACCCTGAAAAACCGTAACTTCCAGAGAGAAATCACTCCCCAAGATATTCATGCCTAATATATTTTTACTTTCAGCCTGAACAATTGCTTGTTCCATAATCTTAACGGCCAGCGGATATTCAGCCCGAATATAGAGCAAGGCCCGTTCGGCCCCTACTGCCAACGCCGCCAGAGCCAGACCTTCGAGCACCTGGTGCGGATTACTTTCGAGCAGGGTTCGATCCATGTAGGCTCCGGGATCACCCTCATCACCATTACAGATAACCATTTTCGGCGTTTTCTCAACTTTGCGGGCAATCTCCCATTTGCGACCGGCCGGAAAACCGGCCCCGCCGCGACCACGCAGATTGGCGGACTTAACCTCTTCAAGCACCCAGGCCCCGCCTTTTTCGAGCCCTTGAGCCAAAGAAAGGTAACCGCCAACCGCCAGATAATGGTCAATTTCATCTGGATCAATCAGACCGCAATGCTCCATCACCACCCGATTTTCATAAAGATAACGTGGATAATCCATAAGCGTCGGGAAATTTTCATCGGCTTCAAGAGCCCCGATCAGATATTCGTAACAGGGATCGCTGCCGTCTTTAAGAAAGGATCGGACTAAAATACCGGCCTCACCAGCCCCGATTTTCTGGTAGAGAAGCGACGGAAAACCGGGATTTTGAATTATCACCAGAGGCTCGGCATAGCAGTGACCCAGACAACCAACCTTTTCGATCCTCGCCTCAATCCCATTATCTTTAAGCACCTCTTCAAATCCGGCAATCGTCTCCAGCGCTCCAGCCGCCCGGCCGCAGGTAGCACAACCAACATAGATCACCGGAATCGGCGACTCTTTCAACTCTTTAACCCGCTCTTTGGCCCGCTCGGTATACACCTTAAGGTGCTCTTTGGGACTACCCGTTGGCTGCTTCATCTTTCATCTGCTCCCGCGCTGCCATCTCATTGCGCACTTCAATCTCGGTTATTATTCCTTCCACTTTGCTCGGAGTCACATAGGCTTCAACCTTCTCGCCGACAACCACCGCCGGGGCCAGAGCACAACAACCGATACAGGCAACCCGCTCCAAGCTGTACTCCCGATCAGCAGAGGTCTCCCCCTCTTTGATCTGTAAGCGTCGTTCAAAGTTTTCCATAAGAATCTCGCCGCCCTTGACATGGCAGGCCGTACCTAAACAGACTTTGATCGGATTACGGCCCGGGGGGTTGAAGCGAAACTGATTATAAAATGTCGCGATACCGTAAACTTTGCCGATGGTGGTCTGCACATGATCAGCAACCATATTCAAGGCAAGTCGGGGCAGATAGCCATGTTTTGCCTGAATCTCCTGCAGGATTGGAATGAGCTGGGAAACCTCATGTGAAAAAGCTGGCAATTCATCCACAACCGCCTGTAATACCTGATATTCCTCTTCATCGACAGCCGCCCTCTCAGTCTCATTCAGAGCGGCCAGTAATTGATCCAACATCTTATTTTTTCTCCTCATCAATTATAGAGGCTATATAGTGATTGAGCCTGTCGTTCAATCAGAAATGCCCTGCATTTATCTTCCAACGCCTGCAACTTCCGGCGAAACAATAAAATTTCTCGCTCCACCTCATCCCGGCAATCATAACTTATGATGGCCAGGCTTCTGTAAATAAACATAAAATCATGTTCCGGACCGACCAGGCAATCATCTCCGGCGCAAACCACAAGAAGATCACTACGCATCGGCGGACAGATGAAATTAATACAGAGGGGCCCTTTCAAATTTCCAAGTAGACACCCCTGCTCAGCAAAATAGCAACAATGAGCTCCTTTGACCAAAGCCCCATCCCGGTGCCGGCGAAAACTGTAAGTTCCTCCACCTGTCCCTGACAACTGCATTTTCTGCCGGCGTTCATTCTGTAAAGCAACCACAATGCCAGGCGCAAGAGAGGCTCGTTCCGAGCTCTCCCCCTCAAGGCGAAAGATATCTCCAGCCCCGCGATGGCAGCAGCCGGGATAAACTCCCTCGAGCAATTCAAACGCTTCATTTTCAGCTTCGGGTAGACGCCCGATGACCGACTGACAGTTACAGCAATAATCACCCAGGAAATTGCTGAATAGACTATTGACCAGACTTACCAGCTCTTTATAGGCTGTCAAACGCCATGCATCATTATCTGAAAAATTATCTGCCAACAAGAAAAGTCTGCTCCCGCTACATTTTGCCGTTGACTGCTAACCGACCATCGGATGTTTGTCAAGATTTTTATCAACAATATTTTTCCAAGAATTATTTTTCCAGACCTTATAAAAATTATTGCTTGCTCTTTACATCGTGAACATTATATGATAACAGCGTAGCTCTTTAACAAGCCACTTAACGTAAGCTGGCAGACAGAGTTAAAAACAGAGAGAATAGAAATTTTTCAACTCAGGAGTACGAACAATGATCAAAATTGAAAAATACAATGAATATTACGAAAAATACCTGACCGATCTGGCCGATCACATGGATAAGCCCCAGGAACAGTCAGAACCGATCCACGTCGGTGAGAAGATCAAGCATATGCGTGAAATTCAGGGTCTCTCCCTTGAGGAGTTGGCTCATAAAACCGGCTTTGATGTTGAGATGCTTGAGAACGTTGAGCAAGAGAAGATAATCCCGCCGCTGGGCACGATGATTCGCCTCTCCCGTGCCTTAAATACAGTTATGAGTTCTCTCTTTTCCGATAAGGAAGAACAGAAACATTACAGCGTCTTGCGGGTCAGCGATCAGAAGAGTGCCCCGCTGCCGACCGGCCGGGCCAGTTACCACAGCTATATTCCTCTGGCGGCCGACCTTAAAGACCGCCACATGGATCCTTTCATCGTCAAACTTAACCCGGAAAAAGCTAAGGATGTCGTGCCCTCGGTTCATGACGGCGAAGAACTTATCTACGTTATCGACGGTGAAGTAAAAATTACAGTTGAAGACAAGGTTGAAATTCTCGGTTTAGGGGATGCACTCTACCTTAAATCAACCACTCCCCATGTCGTCATCACCAATACCGATAAACCGGCCTTGATTCTGGCCATCATGTACAGCGAATAGCCCACATATCGAAAGATATCAGCCGCTACAACTCGACGGTACCGGCTGATATCTTCATTTCATACCCGACTATGCTCAATCTTGCCTCACTCTGCTTTCCTGATGACCAAAAAAGCTGCTTTTACTGCTGCCCGCCGATTCGTGATCCTGAAGCTGATCCACTCGATAATATCGAAGAGAGGCGGGCCATGCTCCGCCGAAATCGTAAATCCATAAAAGAAAATATTGCCTCCGGCCGGGAAATATCAGGAGAGAGCTGCTGGGGCCTGGGCTTTCTTGACGATGAGGAGAAACAGGCGGGCTGCCT
>JAOZQE010000099.1:3947-7083 GCA_029932385.1 bacterium
GACGCTCGGGAAAACCGCCGACCGTTTCTAACTGAATTTGGATTTCTCTGGCAAACCCTTGATTTCCGGCTTGATGGCTATCTCGCTTTTGAGACCGCCCGCAGAAAAGGAATCGATTATCTGCGCCATAATTTAGATCACTATATCTCCCTAAGAAACGCCTTGGTAGATGAGCTGAAAAAGCTTACTGACGATCCCTCTTTCCGAACTTCTGGGAACAGAACCCTGATTCCGACTCACCGACTTGAAATCCCTTTCGCCCTTTCCCGACTGCTGAAATTCGGCGCCGAACTCTGGGAGCTGCCGGCAACAGAGGCAGAATTAATCCTCAACAAGACGGAAGAAACTCTGGAAAAGATTTTGCTTTATTAAGCAGTTTATGGTATCCGCACCTGTCTATCGACAACCTGGCAACACTAAAACTCCAATGGAAATGAGATCACAATATGCTCGAGATTACAGTCCGTTCTACCCATATCGATGTAATGGGACACGTCAACAATGCTAAATATGTCGAATTTTTAGAGTGGGGCCGTTGTGATGAAATTGAAAAAAACGGTGTCGATCTCTGGGGCATGGTTAAACGCGGCTTAGGCTTTGCCGTGGTCAATTTGAACATCGACTACCGCAAAGAGGCCTTCGCCGGAGATATGCTCTGTATCGAAACGATTTTCCGGGAAATCCGTAACCGGAAAATCGGCATCATCGACCAGGTTATAAGCAAACAGGATAATGGAGAGATCGTCTGCAAGGCTGAAATCACTTTCCTGATCTTCGACATAAAAAAACATAAAAGCGTAACCATGCCAGCTGATATTTTAAATCTTATTCCGTCAACTTGATTGATATTATGAAAAAAACTGTTAACGAACAGCGTCAGCTTCTACTGAATTATGGACTTAAGATGCTGGCAGACGGCCTGACTACTGGTACCGGCGGCAATCTAAGTGTTGCCTTGCGCTCGGAAGGAGTAATCGCGATAACGCCTTCCGGCATCGATTACGATAAAATCAAACTTGATGATATCAGCCTGATCAATTTTGACGGCCTGCACATTGCGGGAGAAAAACCCTCAAGTGAGTGGCAGCTGCACCTTAAGCTCTACAACCTGCGCCCCGAAATAGATGCCGTTGTCCACACCCACTCCCGTTTTGCCACCACATTAGCCCTGCTTCACGAACCTCTGCCCGCCTGTCACTATCTAATCGGAGTCGCCGGCTGTAAAGAGATCAGAGTCGCTCCTTACGCAACTTTCGGCACCGAAGAGCTGGCCGCAGAAACGGCTGCCGCCTTAGGTCCTGATGACCGCTGTATCCTGATGGCCAATCACGGCCTGATTGCGGTCGGGAAAGAGCTGGCTTCAGCCTACGATACGGCTCTTTATATTGAAGAGGTTGCCGAACTCTACCACCGGGCCACAGCCATCGGTAAGCCAGTGATCCTCAGTGACCTGGAGATGGAACAAGCTCTGCTCCGTTTTCAAGATTACGGCCGCAACCGGAAACCAACGACCCGGCAATAAACTTCTATCCCACCAATTTAATCTTGCTTTCTGCCGGCCATTGTTTTAGAAACGCTGCGCTTATTTGGTAGTTGAATCCAGGAAAAAACTTGAATACTTAAAATAGAGAATTTGGAATGAATGATATTATTAACTATATAAATACTGCACCGTACCAATCAGCAGGCAAAATAATTTTCCTGCTGGCTTTAGCACTAATCATCGGCAGTTCCCTGCTGGCTTGTATCTGTGAGTTCACACACAAAGCTACGGCCCAGGCGAACTATCCCGTAAGAAGTCACAATATCACCCGTTCAACCTGGCTCTGGACTATTATTTTTTCACTTATCGGCGGAGCTATAGTCTTCCTGCCAAAGGCTGCCGCCATAACGCAGCCGGGTACCATCACGATTATCGGCATAAGTTTCGGGCTCGCTCTACTGTTCTTTTTAATTTACCACTTCACCGCCAAAACCATAAAAATAAAGGCCCTGCATGCGCCCCTGGCTCTCATTGCTGCAGGTATGGCTCTAACCTCTGCCACACTCTGGTTTTTCCCTTCATTATCTGTTTCTCTGATAGATCTCCAGAGCCCACAAACAAGTGGTGAGCTTCTTTCCGGCGGAATAAACCAGGTTAATATTGCCTGTTTTATCCATTTCTGCCTTAATTCAATTGCGGTTTCAGCCCTCTTTTTCATGCTCGCAAATGCCAAAGAGAAAGAGAATAAACGTAAACAATCCCGCGAATATTATTTCAAGGCTGCGGGCTTTACCGGCAATTGGCTGATTACAACAGTAACTCTGCAGGCAATACTTTTAGGCTGGCTTTTGTACAACTTTTCGATCAGTTTTCCGAACAGCCTTTTCAGCCCCCCGGGAATATACTGGTTTGCAGGCATGGCAACAGCGGCTCTCCTGGGCTGGTTACTGCTTATCAAGATTAACAAAGATGCTCTCGTAAACTACCGGGCAACGCTCATTATCGCTCTCTTTTTCATTGTCAGCTTGAGTCTGTTTCATTTTGGACCCTTAAAACCAAGCATTTCATCCCAAGCACTCAGGCAGAACAACAACGTCGAGAAAACTCAAAAACTGAGCCCGCAACCGCAAACTTACAAGCAAAAACAGATCGAGAAACAAAACACCCAGGAGAATATCGAAAAACAGTAATCCTCACAAAAAATGACGGCGTTCAAAAGTTATCTTTCCTGTATAGAAAAACAGATCGTAAATAAAACTTAATCTCTCCACAACCCAAGAAAGGCCCGAAGATATCTTCGGGCCTTTCTTAGATTCGGGTTATATCCCCCAAATTTACTGAAACGGAGAACAGTGACAACTACATCATTTCGATGACACAGGCCATGGATACGCCGCCGCCGCCGCACAAAGTGGCGAGTCCCAATGATTTACCCCGGTTTCTCATGGCGTAGATAAGACTTACCATAATTCGCGCGCCGGTGGAGCCGACCGGGTGGCCGAGCCCGATTCCGGAACCGTTAACGTTAGTAATCTCCCGATTAAGACCCAACTCTTTTTCACAACCTAAGTATTGACCGGCAAAGGCTTCGTTAAGTTCGATCAACTCGAAATCATCGAGGCTCATACCGCTTCTTTTAAGCAGGTCTTTAAC
>JAOZQE010000030.1:0-20809 GCA_029932385.1 bacterium
ACGACCTCCGGGTTATGAGCCCGACGAGCTACCTGACTGCTCTACCCCGCAACACATCTCTGACGACACCGAAAACGCATATCGTCAAGAGGAAGGCGCTTATACCAAGGGCAGGGTCTACTGTCAAGGAAAAGATTTTTCGAGGCGAGTTTCCTCCACTGATCAAGGCTGTTGTTGCATTTACTTTTTTAACAGGTTATTATGGTTTTTTTAATCTTAAAATCGCGGCAGTTTCGGGCCGTTTCTACCATTTACTGATTTATGCGTATCTACTCCCGTTATCTCCTGAAAGAGATGCTGACTCTTTTTGTACTGAGCCTGGTGACTCTGCTTTCAATCTATCTTTTGGTTGATTTTTTTGCCAAGGTTGATAACGCAATAGAAAACCATGCCGGTCTGTTGCCGGTATTTCTTTTTCTGCTTAATCAACTTCCCTTTATTATGGGTAAGTTTATTCCTATGGCTTTGTTATTGGCGACAATGCTCAGTCTGGGTGGGCTGGCGCAGAATAACGAGATCGTTGCTTTTCAGGCTGGTGGTTTGAGTATCTACAGAATGGCCCTGCCGCTGGTTCTGGCTGGACTGGTTCTGGCCGGTGTGACTTTTTATATAAACAATAACCTGGTGCCGATTACCAGCATGCAGGCGGATCATCTGAAAAGTGTTGCCATAAAGGGGAAAAAAGAGAAGAATCTTTACAATCTCAAGAGCTTATGGTATTCCGACAAGAATGTTATCTACTATTTTGAAGACCTTGATCCGGAGAGAGAAACCATCACCAAAGCTCTGATTTATCGTTTCTCCGGAGATCATCGTCTCAAACTGCGTCTCGATATCGAAGGCTTGAGTTATCAGGCTGCCGGGAAGCACTGGTTCGGTAACCGGGTCAGGGTGCGGGAGTTTAGATTTAATGATGGTTTCACTGATGTCGCCAGGTTTGAACAGAAAGAAGATGTCGAACTTGATATTGAAGCGACTTTTAAGGATTTTCTGGTGCCGCGCAAAGATCCAGATCGTATGACTCTGACAGAACTTAAAAGCTATATCGGTAAAGCTAAAAGTGTTGGTCTTTCTCACATTGAGTACTCAGTCGAGATTTTCAACCGGATGCTTTATCCCTTTTCCTGTCCCCTGATGATACTTCTGGCGATTCCATTTTCGCTTGGTTCACGTCGGCACGGCGGTGCAGCCCAGGGCATTGCAATCAGTCTGTTTCTGGGATTCTCTTTCTGGGTTGTTCTTTCAATATCACTATCCTTGGGGCAGGGGCGTTTGTTGGGGCCGTTTACCGCCGCAGTTATGCCTTATCTGCTCTATGGATCATTTGCGCTTTTTATGCTTCGGCGACGGGTTCATTGAAAAGTTGCGACAATTTTGAACAATAGAGTTATTATTTTATATTTTCAGGAGTAAATTGATGTCCATACCGCAGGATACAACTGACCTGTTGCGAGAAGTCGAAGAGATTGTTGAAATCTACAGGGGGTATCTTTGATCTTGAGCAGATGCAGGAGAGAATCAGTGAAATTGAGGATCTGAGCACGGGCGAGGGTTTCTGGAATAATCCTGACTCCGCCCGGGAGATTCTGAAAGAGGGAACCCAGCTCAATCGTGAGGTCGACCGCTGGCGGGGGATTGAGACCGGCTGTGAAGAGGTGCGTCTCTTAGCTGATATGCTGCAGGATGAGAATGATCCGGAAAGTCTTAAAGAACTTCAGTCGCAACTGGCCCGGCTCAAACGGGACCTGACTTTGGTGCGCCTGGAAAAGATGATGTCGGGTGAGCATGACAGCGGTAATGCGATTGTCAGCATCAACGCCGGTGCCGGTGGTACCGAAGCCCAGGACTGGGTTGAGATGCTGTTGCGGATGTATCTGCGCTGGGCTGAAAAACGTGGTTGGAAGACCAATATTGTCGATATCCTGCCAATGGATGAGGGCGGGATCAAGAGTGTGACCTTCAGTGCCAGCGGCGATCATGCTTTCGGTAATTTTCGTTCTGAAAGCGGTATTCACCGTTTAGTCAGGATCTCGCCGTTTGATGCCGGTAACCGGCGTCACACCTCATTTGCTTCTGTCTATGTCTGTCCCGAGATCGACGATGATATCGAGGTTGAAATTAACGATGCCGATCTCAGAGTTGACACCTACCGGGCCAGCGGGGCCGGGGGGCAGCATGTTAATAAAACTGATTCAGCCGTACGTATAACGCATAATCCGTCGGGAATTGTCGTCCAGTGTCAGAATGAACGTTCGCAACATAAGAACCGGGCTTACGCAATGAAAATGCTTAAAGCCAGGCTTTATGAAAAAGAGATGGAAGAGCGGCGCCAGGCCCAGGACAAGGTTGAAAGTGCCAAGATGGAGATTGCCTGGGGCAGTCAGATCCGTTCCTATATTCTGCATCCTTATCAACTCATTAAAGACCATCGCACTGAATGTGAAACTGGCAATGTTAATAATGTGTTAGATGGATCACTTGATGCTTTTGTCGAAGCTTTTTTGCTGCAGCAGATGCAGAAAGGCTAAGGGGTATATAGCAGGTGTCAGACCTATTATTTGAAAAAGAGGTACCAGGATTGTGTCGATAGATCAGATTGTATCCGGTTTTTTGCCTGATGATGCTAATCCTGACGGATTGCGTCTGCTGCCGCTCGGAGGACTGGGTGAGATCGGCATGAATCTTATGGTGCTCGAATATGCTGATGAGATCTTCATAATCGATTGCGGCCTGATGTTTCCCGAACCTTATATGCTCGGAGTCGATATCGTTATCCCGGATATCACCGCACTTTTAGCAGTGAAAGAGAGAATCAAAGGTATTGTCCTGACCCATGGGCATGAAGATCATATCGGGGCTCTGCCCTTTATTCTGCCCCAGCTCAAGGTTCCGGTTTATGGTACCCGGTTGACGATTGCGATGGTCAGCCGCCGCCTGGAGGAACATGACCTGCTGGCCGGCAGCGAACTCAAAATTGTGAAACCCGGGGAGATAATTGCCTCTAATAATTTTTCGATCGAATTTATCGCGGTCGTGCATTCGATTCCGCAGGGGGTCGCTTTAGCGATTACAACTCCGGCCGGAGTTGTGGTTCATTCCGGTGATTTCAAAGTCGATCATACCCCCCTCAGCCGGGAGAAAACCGATCTTAACCGTTTCGCCGAACTCGGCAATGAGGGCGTTGATCTGCTTTTAGCTGATAGCACCAACGTTGAAAATGCCGGCTATTCGGTAAGTGAGTCTGAGGTGAGTAAAGCCTTTGCCGGATTTCTGGATGAGGGTTCCGGGCGAATAATAGTCACTCTTTTTGCTTCCAATCTTAATCGTATTCAAGAGATTATCAGGCTCGCGCATGAGCATGGCCGTAAAGTGGCTATTTTAGGCCGCAGTCTTCATAATAATACCCAGATCGCCCGTGATATTGGAATATTTAATCTCCCGCCCGATACCCTGGTTGATATCGAAGATATATCAGCTTTGCCGCCGGAAGAGGTTCTGGTCATTACCACCGGCAGCCAGGGTGAGCCTTTCTCCGGCCTCTCATTGATGGCCTCCGGAAACAGTAAATGGCTCAAGGTTGCCACCGGTGACACCATTATCTTTTCATCTCGCTTTATCCCCGGCAATGAAAAAGCAATCAGTAATTTGCTGAACCGGCTCTCAAGATTGGGCGCCCGGATTCTCTATCCGCCGATAGCTTTTACGCACGCCTCCGGTCACGCCTTTCGGGATGAGCTGGCCCTGCTCCATAATCTGGTGAAACCGAAACATTTTCTCCCGATTCATGGTGAGTATCGTCATCTTGACCTGCACCTTCGGCTGGCTCAGAAACTGGGGGTCGCGGAGGACTGTGCCCGGGTGGTGGTTGACGGTGAAATGGCTCAACTTGATGAGAGCGGGCTGCATATTATCGGCCAGGTTGAGCATGGTAAGGTTCTG
This sequence comes from bacterium, assembly GCA_029932385.1. Lineage (GTDB taxonomy): Bacteria > Desulfobacterota > Anaeroferrophillalia > Anaeroferrophillales > Tharpellaceae > Tharpella. The sequence continues at coordinate 3,940 of JAOZQE010000030.1, forward strand.
ATTGACGGAAAAGGGGTGGGTGAGATAGATTTTGCTACCCTGCACGACCGTCGTCACCTCTCTTTCAACGGTATGGTAATGGTTGTGGTCGGCATCAATGAGAGCAGCGGGGAAGTTGTCTACGGGCCGGAGATTACGACCAAGGGTTTGATTGCGGATGAAAATGAGCTGATTATGGATGAGCTCTACGGTGCAGTTGGAGCGGCCTTGCAGGCGATCCCGATGAATGAACGCAGTGACTGGATCGAAGTTAAAGCGGTTCTGCGCCGGGCTGTGAAAAAATATTTTCGTACAACTTTAGATAAAAAACCGATTATATTACCGGTAATTATTGAGTTATAGGAAAGATGGGTATCACAAAATTTACTATAAAAAGACAGGAGTGGAAGGTTGAGATGATCGGGATTCTTTTTCTCGGTTCCGCAATTTTTCTACTTATGGCTCTGCTCTCCTATTCACCTCGGGATCCGTCTTTAAACCACACGATCAGCAGTGGTGTTGAGATTGCCAACTTAGGCGGTCGGATCGGAGCGTTGACGGCTGACCTGCTGCTGCAGGGGGTCGGTTTCGGCGCTTTAATCCTGCCGCTCTATCTCCTGGGGATGTTTATCGGCCTGTTAAATAATAAGAAGTATCCGCCGTTAAGCAGCTTAGGGGGAATGCTGCTGCTGATTTTATGTACAGCGGTCTGGAGTGCCTTGATTTATCCAGTCTGCCCGCTGCAGGGAAGTGAAGTTTTGACCGGGGGTATGTTTGGTCTGGTGGTGGGTGAGTTTCTACTCTCTTTTTTTAATCCGATCGGTACCTACCTGTTGATGAGTGTCTGCTTTGCTCTGGCTTTAATTGTGACCACCCATATCTCGCCGCTGCGGATTGCCGCCCTTTTAGTGACCTGCATACTGGCTGCCGGCCGGATGATTGCTCAGAGTTTTAAGCGGGTTTTTACTCTTTGCGCCGGGTTAATCAAGAAACCGGTTAAGGATTCCACAGTTGAAGTTGTTGATTCACCGGAAAAAACCAAGAAAAGATTGAAAAAAGTGAAAATCGGCCGGAAGCATGAGGAAAAAACCAAGCCGACGCCGATGACTCAGCCCTCGCTACCTTTTGTGCGGGGTAGCGGGCGCATTACTCTGCCGAGTCTGAATCTGCTTGAGGATCCTCCTCCGAAACGCAAAAAAAGCGCTGATGATGAGAGCCTGCGATTAAAATCACAGCTATTGGAGAACAAGCTGCGTGACTATGGAGTTCAGGGTCAGGTGGTGGCGGTTCATCCCGGTCCGGTGGTGACCATGTACGAATTTCAGCCGGCTGCCGGGATTAAGCTGAGTAAAATCAGCTCACTTTCCGATGACCTGGCTCTGGCGATGAGTGCCATGTCGGTGCGGATTGTGGCGCCGATTCCGGGTAAGGCGGTGGTTGGTATTGAGATTCCAAATCTTGAGCGGGAAGAGGTGAATTTCAAGGAACTGCTCTTAAGCTCGACTTTTCAGAAGAGCAAAAGTGCTCTGCCGATGGCTCTGGGAAAAGAGATCGACGGGGTGCCGATGGTTGCGGATCTTGCTAAAATGCCGCATCTCCTAATTGCCGGTTCAACCGGCTCCGGTAAGAGTGTTGGTATTAATTGTCTTATCTGCAGTATTCTTTTCAAGGCGATGCCGGATCAGGTAAAATTTATCATGGTTGATCCGAAACGGCTTGAACTTTCGGTTTACGATCATATACCTCATCTTTTGCTGCCGGTGGTTACCAAACCTAAACGGGCGGCTGCGGCTTTAAGCTGGGCCGTGGAGGAGATGGAGCGGCGTTACAGCCTGATGTCGAAAACCGGTACCCGTAATATCGCCTCCTTCAATCGCTTTATCGAAAAAGAGATTGCAAAACGGAACCTGACCGCCGCCCCGGAAGCGGAGCTTGAAGAGGGTGAGGAACTTTTAGCAAACAGTCTCGAAGGTGAGGTTGCTGCAGATTCTGAGGCCGCCTTGCCGTTGGAAAAATTGCCTTATATCGTCATCATTATCGATGAGCTGGCCGATCTTATGATGGTTGCTTCGAAAGAGGTTGAAGAGTCGATAACCCGATTGGCACAGATGGCTAGAGCTGCCGGAATTCATTTGATTCTTGCGACTCAGCGGCCTTCGGTTGATGTGATTACCGGTCTTATCAAAGCCAACTTTCCGGCCCGAATTTCATTTCGGGTCTCATCCCGAATCGATTCGCGCACAATTCTGGACGCCTCCGGCGGCGAGCATCTGCTTGGTAACGGTGATATGCTGCTTTTAAGCCCCGGAACTTCAGTGTTTACCCGCCTGCACGGAGCTTTTATCAGTGATGAGGAAATTAAGGGTTTAACAGACTATCTTCGCAGTCAGGGTGCGCCTGAATATCAGGATGATATGCTGAAAAAGCATGAGGCGGCGCTGGCCAAAGCGAAAAACAAGAGTGGTGCCCGTTCGGCGGATGATGTTGATGGTGAAGGTGATGAGGAGTACGATGAGCTTTATGATCAGGCAGTCGCTTTTGTCTCCTCCCTGAAAGGAGCTTCAGCTTCGATGATTCAGCGTAAATTCAGAATCGGTTACAACCGTGCGGCCCGGATTATTGAAACTATGGAGAGGGAAGGCGTCGTCGGCCCCTCCGAGGGCAGTAAACCCAGAAAAATACTGGTCCCGCCGATCGATGCTTAAGTTTTATGGTTTGCGTAGAGTCCTACAAAAACAGTGAAAAAAACATGGTTGACATTTTGAGGATAACATTAGGCGGGTTACCGCCGCGCATATAGATGTCATCTTCGATCCGGGTCAGAATCTTGGTCATCAGAACTTCGTAACCCATGTTGAGATGTCCATCATTATCCTTTTCATTGCTGAGAAAGTAAAGTTCACCGGATCGGTCGCGACAGACTTTGATGCGCCAGTTTACCTGACTTAGATTACTGTAGAGTCTTTTTAAGCGCTCCAGCGGAATCTGCAGGCTGGTTATCATATTATTGTCATAGGGTCCATGTTGATCATAGCCCTCGTCAATACTCTTCCGCAAACCTAAAGCGAGCAGTGCGATACGATCTTTGTAAAGCGTATCTTCAGCAAAAACTGCCGTCAGAATTTCATGTGATGCCTTATAATCAAAGGGCGAATCCAGACGCTTCTGTTCCAGAAAAACAGTTCTTAGTTTTTCTGCCTGTCTGAACTGGTTCGGTTCATATTTCGGGTTTTTGAGATAGAGTCGGCGGCAGAACTCCTCCAGGCAGATATAGTGCTGACGGACGTGATGTTTAATAACCAGAACGTCGGAAGAAGTCAGAATCCCGCGCATACCTCCGCGATCGCCGCAACCACACAACAGAATCGAAATTGTTAATGTGATGATAACTGTTGCAAGCAAGTGTTTGTTTTTTTTGCCGGACATTGTCGGTATCGCATCAATTTCAGGATTTGATCTGCCGGTTAATGGAAATTGGAATAAAAGGTCTTCCGCCATAAAAAAATAGATTACAGTTGTACCTTTGAAATAGGTTGAATTCTTATAGCGTGCTTTGTTATTATCGAGCAAGTTAAATTTTTATTTAACTTGCCTTCGGCAGTTGATAGTGCTTTTTAAGCCGGCTGAGACCCCTTTTTATTTAGAAATCATACTTGACAGTCACTCAGTTTGATTGTAAGCAACAGTGTTTGTTTTGAACGATGTTGGGTTTAATTTTTACACATCGGCAAGGCATGGTTTTTCTTCATTGGAAATGATGGGTAGGGGTCGCATTTTACGTGATTTACAAAAGTATAAATTTTTTTTGCGGACAACCTTATGATGTTGTCTGAATATGATGGTTAGATGATAACCGCTGATATGGTGAATAATGGATTATAACTGGCGCGAGAGCTGTATGAACATTCTGGTTGTTGATGACGATCCTGAGATCGTTGAGATTTTAGCTGACCTGCTTGGCAGTCTCGGCTACGAGGTAAGCTCTGCGGCTAATGGAGCTTTGGCACTGGAACAGATAGCGGAACATGAGTTTGATCTTTTGTTAACCGATATCAATATGCCGGTTATGGGTGGTATGGAGCTTATCCGTCGAGTCAAAGAGATGGAAAAATCTCCTATTATTATGGTCCTGACTGCCTACGCTTCAATGCAGTCGGCGATTGATGCGATTAAACTTGGAGTTTACGATTACATTACCAAGCCGTTCGAGTTTGAGATTGTTGCCAACGCGGTTGAAAAGGCCCTGGAAAGACAGTTTCTGCAACGTGAAAATGTCAACCTGAAAGAGATGATGGCCCTCTATCGGGCAAGTGAATCGATCAGCGCCCAGTTTGGTCTTGATGAGGTGATTAAAGTTCTGTTTGAGTCTGCGGCTTCTTTTACAAAGGCCGATTTTATGGCTCTCTATCTGAATGATGACAGTCCGGGAAATCATGAATTTACTCTCTCACGACGTAAACTGCTGCGACCGCCGTCTAATAATACCAGGTACCTGCTTAACCTCCTGCCGAAACATTTAACCTCGGCGTTAGCCCATGAACACTTTACGAGTTTCAGCAGTAAACTTTTTCAGAAACATGACCCTTTGCTGGCCAGTATATTGGCTGACAGCGAGGAACCGGTTGAGTTTAGTTCGATGATGGCCTTTACATTGAAAGCCCGTAATCGTCTGGTCGGGGTTTTTATCCTGATTTCGTTTAGGCCGGAGGTTGTTTTTTCAGATAAGCTCCGTCGCTCATTTTATATGCTGGTATCGAAGGCCGCCGCCTGTATCGAAAACTCTTACCTCTATAACAACTTGCAGCAGCACTATATTGAGACGGTGGAGAGTTTTGCTATGGCTTTAGAAGCCAAAGACTCATACACCCACGGTCATTCATACCAGGTGTCCCTTTATGCGGCCCTGATTGCTCAGGAACTTGGCTTCTCCTGCAATGAACTTGCAATGTTGCAGAAGGCATCAATTTTACATGACATCGGCAAAATCGGGATCTCCGACGCCATCCTGAATGCGGAAGGAAAGTTGACTGAAAGCGAGTTTGCCGAGATTCGTACCCATCCGTTGAAAGGCCGGAATATAATTGATCCCGTAAGCTCTTTGAACCAGGTTGGGGAAGTAATATTTCACCACCACGAACACTGGGACGGTAATGGTTATCCTGATGGTCTGGTAGCCGATGATATCCCTTTAATGTCGCGGATTATCGGAATCGCGGATGCTTTTGACGCGATGACATCGAAACGCCCTTATCGTTCATCTCTAAGTATTAAAGAGGCCCTTATCGAACTGCATAAAGGTGCGGGTCATCAGTTCGATCCGGAATTGGTGACAATCTTTATCTCACTACGTTATGAAGTACGCAGGTTGTTGGTAGGGTTTCGGGAATCCGGGTATAAAGTTATTAAAGAAGTCCCCACCAGATTCAGGGAGAGTGCGGTTATATGCAAATAACGGTTAAATTTTTTGCCGGTTTCCGGGAGGGACGGTTTAAGGCTCGGGTGATCGAACTTGAGACCGAGATATCGGTCGCTCAGGTGGTACGGAAATATGAAATTCCCGAAGCTGAAATCGGAATCCTGATCTGTAACGGCCGCCATGTTGAGTTGACCGGCAAACTTGAAAAAGGCGATGTCCTGTCAATCTTTCCCAAAGTCGGTGGAGGCTGAGGGTGGCGCTTGAGAGGCTGAAAAATTATCTTATCAAACTCGCGGATACTGAGGGTTTGTTGCCTTTGTCTGCCTACAAAGAGATCAAGGGAAAATTTTCGCTTACCGACAAAGATATTGAGAAAGTTATTTTAGAAAACGGGTTTTTCCCAAAGCGTTACCAGCGCCAGAGAGCTGTTTTTGGCAATTTACAGCAGTTGCGCCTGCTTCAGGCCCGGGTCGCGATAGTCGGTTGCGGCGGACTGGGCGGTTCGATTTTTGAGATGCTGGTTCGGCTCGGGGTTGGTCACCTGCTGGTGATTGACCCCGATTTTTTTGTTGAAAGCAATCTTAACCGGCAATCTCTGGCAACTTCGGCAAACTTGGGCCGCGACAAGGTTGAAGTAGCGGTGGAGTGGGGCCGGCTGGTAAATCCTGTGATTGATATCGAACCTTTGAATAAGGTTTTCCAGTCTTCTGAAGCTGAAGATCGGCTCTCAACTTGTGATCTGGTTTTTGACGCACTCGATTCAATCCCGGCCCGGCTTGAGCTGGCCTTACTGTGTGACCGTCATAATCTGATGTTAATCCACGGTGCGGTTGCCGGCTGGTACGGGCAGGCAGCCTCGGTGGCACCGGGGTCTGCAAAAATGACCCGGATCTATCCTCACAGTTCAGTATCCGATGCTGGTCACGACGCTACTTCATCTGGGATTGAAGCTCCAATCGGCAATCTCGCACCGACGGTAAATGCGGTCGCCGCATTTCAGGTTAGCTTAGGTCTTAAATATCTCTTTAACCGTGATCCGGATGAGAGTTCAGCGGGCTGCTTTATTGATCTGTCGGAGCTTGAGCTGGAGTTATTGAGTTGAAAGATTTTCTGTGCTCAATCCTGACTAAACGCATGCTGGTTTCACTCCTTATGGGCTTCAGCTGCGGCCTGCCTCTGCTGCTTACGATCACAGTTCTGCAGGCCTGGATGCAGGAGGTCGGTGTCGATATAAAGGTCATCGGCCTTTTTTCACTGGTCGGCCTGCCCTATACCCTGAAATTTCTCTGGGCTCCGGTTATGGACCGCTTTACCCTGCCGTTTCTGGGTCGCCGGCGCGGCTGGTTATTACTGTTTCAGATTATTTTGATGTTGGTCATCGTCGGACTCGGCCTGACAGACCCGGTTACAAACCCGTATCTGGTAGCCGGAGCCGCATTTCTGGTGACCTTCTTTTCCGCCTCCCAGGATATTGTAGTTGATGCCTATCGCCGTGAGGACTTGTCAGATAATGAGCTGGGGTTAGGTTCATCTCTCTATGTTAACGGTTATCGGATCGGGATGCTGGTTGCCGGCAGCGGTGGTCTGATTATGGCGGATCACATTCCCTTTAGCCTGGTTTATATGATTCTGGCGGCAACTATGCTGGTCGGTATCATGACCACTTTATGCTCTCGGGAGCCCCGGATAAGCGAAGGCCGCCCGGCTGATTTCAGGGAGGCTGTCATCGGCCCTTTTGTTGATTATTTCAGCCGTCCCGGAGCGTTGTTACTGCTCGCCTTTATCCTTTTTTACAAGATCGGCGACCAGATGGCCACGACCATGACCATGCCCTTCTATCTGGAAATTGGATTCAGTAAAACCGAGATTGGCACAGTAGTTAAACTTTTCGGTTTCTGGGCAACGATCGGCGGTGGTCTGCTCGGTGGGATTATCCTCTTAAAACTTGGCATTTTACGTTCATTATGGATCTTCGGCATTCTCCAGGCGGTATCAACATCGGGTTTTGTTCTGTTGGCTAATGTCGGGGCCAGTCTGCCGTTGCTGGCCGGGGTCATAGCTTTTGAAAACTTAAGCGGCGGCATGGGAACCGCTGCCTATGTTGCCTATATGGCCTCACTCACCAATAAAAAATTTACCGCCACCCAGTATGCTTTGCTCTCAAGTCTTATGGGCATACCCCGGGTTCTGGCCTCAGCGCCAACCGGTTTTGCGGTTGCGGCATTAGGCTGGAGTTCATTTTTTATCTTTTGCACCCTGGCAGCTCTGCCGGGGCTCCTGTTGCTGTCCCGGATCAGCCGTGACCAGAAGTTTGCAGTTTCCCCTTCTTGAAAAACTATTTTTATCCTGCCAAAAGCTATCTGTGATAATCCTGTTTAAAAGCCTCTTGACCGTTTCGAGATGTAAGTTCATCCTTGCCTTTATTGGTCGGAATTAGTATATAAAGTATGATTTTTTAGGTAAAATCCGTAACTGGTTAATAACTTAAGAAGTGTTTATATGTGTGGAATTAGTGGCATAATTTCGGCGCGGATGGAAGCTGCCGAGATTGAAGATAAATTAAATGTAATGGGTCTGACACAGGCTCATCGCGGGCCCGATGATGCGGCTTGTGCGGTCTATGAGACAGGTTTACGCCGCATCGGTTTCGGTTTTGTCAGACTCGCAATTCTGGATCTTGAAACCGGCATGCAGCCGGTATATTCCAAGGTCGACAACAGTGCTCTTATCTGTAACGGCCAGATCTATAACTATCTCGAGCTGAAAGAGGGTTTAGCCGATATAGAGTGGCAGACTAAAGGCGATGCGGAAGTGGCATTGCAGATGTTCAGACATTTTCGGCCGGAGAACGCACTGCAGGCTTTTAACGGTATGTATGCAGGGGCTTTTTTTGACCAGAAACACCGGAAACTGCTTCTTTTCCGGGATCGTTTCGGGATAAAACCACTCTATTATCGCGAGGTCGACGGTGATCTTTTTTTCGCATCCGAGATTAAGCCACTGCTTAAAGTCAGCGGTTCGGCCGGACTCAGAAAAGAGGCCTTTCCGACCCTGTTTACTTATCGCTATATTCCCGGTGAGGAGACCATCTTTGCCGGGATTAAACGTCTGCCCCCGGGCTCATTCCTGCTTTATGACCTTAATTCAGGCAGTTATGAGATCAAATCTTACTGGCAGAATACTTTTCCTGGGGATCTCGAACCCTCATCCGGGCGTGACCGTATTTCTCTGATGGAAGCCGGAGAGGTTTTTTACGACCTGTTCAGCGATGCCGTGCGGTTGCGATTGCGATCTGATGTCGAGGTCGGGAGTTTCTTGAGCGGCGGCATCGATTCCTGTGCGGTCGCCGCAGCGGCGGTCAAGCTGCAGCCGAAATTGTCTCTGTTTACGATTGCCTTCCAGAATAAAAATTACAACGAACTCCCCGAAGTCAAAAATTTTCTGGCCGCAGGCGGTCAGTCTTTCGCGCAGGTCCGGCATCATGTTGCTCTTTGCCAGCGCTCAGCTTTGAATGATCTTCCGGATTTGATACGGGCTCTGGAAGAGCCGATTTTTCTCGGCGCAATCCTGCCAACCGATCAGGTCTGCCGCATCGCGAGCCAGCGGGTTAAAACCGTGCTTACCGGTGAAGGGGCGGATGAGATTTTTGCCGGTTATCGTAAATTTCTACTTGAGATGGCAGCGCTTGAATATCTTGATTCAGATGGTAGCGGCCGCCTTGAACTGGAACGTCTCTATCCGGAATTACAGGAATATATCAAGCTGCGGGCGGTTGACCCCCTTGAACGCTATATCCAGAGTGAAGCTCTGTTTTCAGAGTTTGAATTATCCCGACTTTTAGGGTATGATAAGATTGTAGTGCCGGGACTGAAAGAGCTTAAGGCGGCTCCTTTGCTTAATGGTTGTGAACATCCTTTAAATGCGGCTCTGGCGGTTGAGAGTCGTTGCCGCCTGCCTGATTATGTGATTCTGCGGCTTGATAAACTGTCAATGCGGCATTCGCTTGAGACCCGCACCCCGTTTCTGGACTTTCGTCTGGCTCAGTTTGCGGCCCGGTTGCCGGTGGATTACAAGATAAATCTAAAGGACGGCCGGGAAAAATATATTCTCCGGGAAACATTTTCTCGCTACAAACTTCTGGATGAACGCAGTGCCTGGCGCCGTAAACAGCCTTTTACCAGTCCTCTGGCGGCCTGGCTGGGCGAGCGTGATAAGTGGCCGGAAATTGTTTGTGAAGTTCTTGCCGGAGATATGATTAATCGCCACGGTATCCTGGATCAAAAGATGGTGTCGGAACTAATCCGCCAGGTAACCATTGACGGTGTCGGCCCGGAGACTCTGGTTTCCGGCGCGGACCGTCTTTTTGCAGTACTTACTTTTACGTTATGGTATGAGGAATTTTGTTGTGATTGATAGTTCCCGTTCTAATTCTGATGACAAAGTCAATGATCTTAGAAAAGAGTTCACCGACAAACTTTTTACTTATCTGACCGAAGCCCTGGTTGCCGGGCCTTTGACCTACGGGTTTGAATATGAATTCATACCCGAAAACGAAATGACCCTGACCCAGATTGAGATGATAAAAGAGGGGTTGCCGAAGATCGGGTTTAAGGCCCGGGAAGATGGCAGTTTCCAGGCTGCGGACGGTCTTGATGTAAGTTTTGAGCCGGGCGGCCAGCTGGAGTATGGCTCTCCGCCGTTATTGGCGGATGATGATGTGAAATTTACGGCCCTGCTCGACCATCTGCTGGAAACCAGTCAGATGATTGCTGAAAAATACGGGATACGTTATCTTGCGACCGCTTATGCTCCCGGGCGGGCGGATGCCCCCTTATGTATCACCGGCCAGCGTTATCTTGATATGCACTCATTTTTCACTGAGAATGGCGGCCGCGGCCGGGAGATGATGAAGGGTACAGCTTCAATTCAGCTTCATGTAAGACTCCGTTCTCTGGATGAGATGGTGCCGTTATTCAAGGTTTTCGATAGACTTGCCAATGATCCTGATTTTGCCATGTCACCGGCCCGGCGGGCAATCTGGGATAAGACCGATGTCAGCCGCTGTCTGCTGCCTGAATTGGGCGAGATTAATGACATCAGAGAACTCCTGAGCCACATTGTCGAGCATGCCTTGCAAGCGGTTGACTTTAGTCATCGGGTTCCTTTTGCTGAGCTTGAGGATCCTTCATTTGAGTTGTTTCTGACTCATCTGACAACTATTTTTACCGATGTCCGTTTGAATCTTAAAGGGCCGACTTTTGAACTGCGGACAATGGATTCACTGCCGGTAGCCGATTTTAGAAAACGGTGGCAGCGTTTTATCAGAGAAATAGAGAGCACATTTTCATAAGCAGCGGAGACTTTTCTATATTAAGGAGGATAAGATGGCGGAAGTTACTATCTACAGCACTAAGGTTTGTCCTTATTGCGTTAAAGCCAAGCAGTTGTTAAGCGCCAAAGGCGCGGCTTTCAAAGAGATCGATATCAGCCAGGATCCGGCTCTGGTCGAAGAGGTCCAGACCCGCAGCGGCGGTCGCAAAACCGTACCCCAGATTTTTATAAACAATAAACATATCGGCGGTTGTGACGATCTTTATGCTCTGGATGCCGCCGGTCAACTTGATGAGTTGCTGAAAGAGTGAGGTTCCAGTTGATTCACAGTCGGGTTAACTCACGCCTGAGTAAGATGCCGCCGGTTTACGGATTCAATAATCCTTAAAGTAGCCGGTTCAGAGCAGAAATGTCTATCCGCTGTAGAGTGGCGGCAGGCGGTCTCTATCAGGCTGTTGTGCGGTTTTTCCCAGGGCCTCCGGTTTGAGCCTGTCGGCCAGTTCCGACCAGACTTTATCACCGTTCCAGGCAGGATGATCGTCCGGGCTGTAGAGGGCTTTTTCGAGATTGTCAAAGACTTCTGCTAGAGCCGGATCTTTAAGTTTAAGCGCGATAGTTTTAAGGTTTACCGGGGCATTTTTGGGCCAGGTTGCAGCTGCCCACGCAAGAATTGCCTGCTGGGCCGCGCGTGGGTCATGCTTGAGACAGGCATTTTTTATGGCCTTCCGGTCAGCGACTGTTCGTAAAGGTTCGCTTTTCCTTCTGATTGTCAGGCTCAGCTGTCGGGATCGCATCGATCTGTACCAGAGCAGCAGGGTTATCAGCCATAAAAACAGCAGGATCGCACTTGCTGCCTGCCAAAGTCGTTCGTTTGCCGACCCGGGTTGGTTTTCAGTTCCCGGTTCAATCGACTTTGTCGTTGTGGTTCCGGAGGTTGCGGTGGCCGGCAGTTTTGCCGCGCCGCTAGCAGCGACAACCTTAATTACTCTCTCCGGAAGACTGGCCAGTCGTTGCCGGTTGTTAACCACATCCCACCATTTTATCTTGATCGCGGGCAGGGTGAAAGTTCCCGCCTGGGACGGAATAAAGGCCAGAGACTGCCGTTTTACAGCATGCAGAAGATTGCCGTTGTCAACAAGGGTTTTCAGCTCCGGCTGGTCGAGATAGATTTTGCCGCCCGGCGGGGTTTCGATCTCCAGCTCCGGCAGCTGTTCCGCAGTCAATCCCAGGGCTTCAATCTGAATGATACGGGTCAGGGGCTCCCCGATTTTAAGCTCCGTAAGGTTATTCTGATCTTCGATAATTTCAAGTTCTCGGGCCGGGAGCCAGACTTTGCCGTTAAATTCATCAGGAATTGGGGTCAATGCAACGGTCAGTTCCTGACTTTTAGCCCGCAGCCGCCGGCCCTGGTTGGAAAAACGATTGAAAAACGGGTTTCCGCCAGAACGGCGATTACCGCTCTCTAAGCTGACAGCCTGAAAAAGGAGCGGCGGCACCGTGATCTTATCACCCTCCTCAGCGATGACCGCATATTTCCTTTCGATTACCTGATAGCTTACCGATCCTTTGTTGATCTTATAATTCTGGTCATCACCAAGCTTTTGAACTATGGCATGTTTAATATCCGGCTCTTCAAGTGAGGCATTATTAAGTCTTAACCGCTCTTTCAGAAAAAGTTTAACACTGATGGTTGTCTGACCCTGAAGGTAAGCCGGGGTATCCATCTCCGGTGTGACTTCGAGCATGACATCCCGCAGATTACCCTGTCCGGGAGCGGGGGCGGGGGTAGCGTCGGTAACTTGCAAACTCAGCGGATTACTCTTTTCGCCGCCAACAGAGAAGGGCGGAATGGTGAGATTGCCGACTTGTTTTGCTTCAAGTTCAAGGGTCCAGATTTTGCTGGCTTTAGCCGAGCCGTTAACGATCTGAAAGTTACTGCTGCTCGAGCGGGATAGAATTGAGAAATCTTTTTCCAGGGCGCTGGTATCAATGTCGGAGATTGTGTTGCGGGCTCCATCGGCCTCAATGAAGAGCCTAACGGTCTCGTCAATGCCGATCGCCTGCCGGTCAAGCCGGGCTTTAACTTCGGCTCCGCAGGTTAAGGGAATCAGGAAGATTAGCAGTAATCCCGTAATAATTATTAACGAAAACGGTGCGCGGATTTTCATGTTTACCACTCCTTAGATCCTTGAGAGCGATCCTGCCGGTCTCGGTATTGGTAGAGGAATTTTCTTTTCAGGAGTCCGCCGGGATCATCCGGAATTCGCCGCAGCCACTGTTTTAAGGCCTGCTGTTCAGCATCAAGTGGTTTCTCATCATTCTCCGATGCGGCCGCGGCCGGTTCTTCCTGGCCCGCAGTTTCCGGTTGCTCCCGTTTATCCGGTTTTGCAGAGGATTGCGGTTCAGACTTTTTTTCGGGATTACTTTTCTCTGTCGCTTGCGTTTGTGAGTCGTTATTTGCCTTCTCTTCTTGATCGGGCTGCGGCTCTGCATCTTGACGGTTTTGGGCTTGATCGTTTTCCTTGGAGTTTTGTTGTTTAGAGGCTGAATCAGAACGTTCGTTTTTTTCCGAATCAGATTCCTGAGAGTCGGACTGTTGCTTTTCCGAGTCTTGCGAGTCAGAGTTTTTTTCCTGGGACTCACTTTCATCATTATTTTGTTCTTTCTGCTGGTCGTCGGAACTTTGTTGTTTCTGCTGTTCCTGTTGTTGCAGGAGTTCTTTCACCAGATCCCGATTAAAGCTGGCATCTTCCAGGCCGGGATCGATTGCTAAAGCTTTTTCATAAGCGGTAAGTGCCTCTTGCAAGTCTCCGGAACGGGCTAAAGCGTTGCCGCGGTTGTAGTGGCTTAAACTTGATTCCTGTGATTTAAGTGCGGCCGCGGCTTCCTTGAATTCCCCGGCCCGGTAGAGGGCCGCTGCCTGCCAGTCCGGATCGTTGCTTAAACCGGCGGCTTTATCGTAATCATTGGTCTTGAAGGCATCTGCCGCCTGCTGGGCCGGTCTCTGCCAGAGATCCTGCCAGGAGAAGGCTGCAGCTTTTTCCGGGGGCAGAAGCAGGGCCAGAAGAATCAGCAGAATCCAGCCTTTACGAAAACTTAAAGCGGCCAGCAGCAGGAGCGGGATTAACAGCCACGGCCCGCGATCAAGCCATTGATCACCGGTGACTTTACGGTTTTGCAGGTTTTCGGGAAAGTGGGTTGGAAATCGGTTCAAACGCTGGAAGGCACTCTCTGAAGCATCGATTTTAAGATAGCTGCCGCCGCTGTTTGCCGCCACTTTTTTTAGACTGGAAAAATCCGGCACCGGAACTACAATCTGTCCCCGGCTGTCTTTGAGATAGCCCCCGTCCGGCAGTGCTATCGGGGCTCCAGTTGCTGTGCCGACTGCGATAACATCAATCCGGTGTCCCGCCTGTTTGATTTTCCTAGCCATGGTTACGGTTTGCGGATCAGCATTATCGCTGATCAGGATTATCTGTCCATGTTTGATCAAAGCCCGATTTAATAGTTCTCCGGCCTTTTTCAGGCCGCGGTCGGCCCGGCTTCCTTGAACCGGAACCGTACTGGTGTCAAGGCTTGGCAGCAGGTTGAGCAGAGTCGCGCGGTCATCGGTCAGCGGGGTAACGATAAAGGCATCCCCGGCAAAAACGACCAGTCCCTGCTCAATTCCCTTTCCTGATTTGATTAAATCGACGGCCCGGTAGCGGGCCCGGGTCAGGCGTGAGGGGGAGATATCTTCGGCCATCATTGAGAGAGAGAGATCAAGTACGATCACCCGTCCTGCAGCGGCCCTGAAGAGCGGTTGCGGAAGCCTTTCCCAGGTCGGCCCGGCCAGAGCCAGAGTTATCAGCAGCAACATAGTCAGAAGCACACCGTAAACTCTTTTACGCCCGCTTACGCTTTCACCGACCAGTAACTTTTCGAGCAGGTGCTGATCGCAGACCTTGTGCCATTGGCTGATACCCGAATCCTGTCGTTTGAGACTGCTCAGAAGTATCAATCCGACCGGCAGAGCCAGCAGCCACCAGGGGCGGATAAAATGAAACTCAGTGAAAAACGATGCCATATCTCTCTTTTTTTTAGTAAACTTTTGAAATCTAATTTCTGCGTTTAATAACGATTAGTAAGAAGCTGAGTGCCAGGGCGCAGCCTAAAGGCCAGGGAAAAAGTTCATGGATCGGCCGCAGTGAGTCATCATGTCCGGCAACCGGTTCAAGTTGATCAAGCAGAGCGTAGATTTTTTCCAGATCAGCACTTTCCCGGGCCCGGAAATAGCGGCCACCGGTCAGGAGTGCAATCTCTTTCAGACTCTTTTCATCAAGATCGGCGGAAGGGTTGACAACCCGGTTGCCGAAAAAACTGTTAACCACCATCCGCTCAGCCCCGATACCTATAGTGTAGATCGAGACCTTGTCGGTTTTAGCCAGTTCCGCCGCCTTGATGGGGTCGATTGTGCCGGAAGTGTTGGCACCGTCGGTTAGAAGAATCAGAACCTTGCGTTGCCCCGGCCGCTCATGCAGTCGTTTGACTGCGAGTCCCAAAGCATCGCCGATGGCGGTTTTCTTGCCGGCAATTCCGATCATCGACTCCTGTAGCAGCTGATTTACGGTTTTTCGATCCAGTGATAACGGGGCCTGGAGATAGGCCCGGCTGCCAAAAAGAATCAGGCCGATGCGATCGCCTTCACGTCTTGTGATAAATTCACCGGCAACTTTTTTAATTGCGGTCAGCCGATCAACCGCCTCGCCCTCGATTTCCATATCCCGGGCTTTCATGCTGCCGGAGATATCAACTGCTAAGAGCAGGTCGCGGCCGCTTACCGGGATGTCCAGTGGTGCACCGATCCATTGCGGCCGGGCCGCTGCCCCGACCAGAAGAATCCAGGCCGCCAGCGCTAAAATTTTAGCTCCTTTTGCATTCTTCCGGGTCGATGTTTCACAGAAGTCTGAAAGTTCATTGAAAAAGGGAATCTTCAAGGCTTTACCGGTGCTGCTTTGGGCCCGGGGCAGGAGCAGATAGAATATCAGCGGCAGGGGCAGGGCGGCGAAAGCCCAGAGCCAGACAAATCTGGTCATGGGTTATCTCCATTGGCCGGTTTAAATTCCCGTTTTACGGAATTTTTTGGCGGTTTTTTTCTCTTTAAGCCATTAAACCACTGTTCAAGGTTTTTTCCCAGGGCGACAAGATCGGTGTTGCAGGTCGGTGCGTAGGGATCCTGAATCAGAGGAACAAAGGCCTTTCTCGCCTCAGCTTCAGTC
Source organism: bacterium (assembly GCA_029932385.1). Lineage (GTDB taxonomy): Bacteria > Desulfobacterota > Anaeroferrophillalia > Anaeroferrophillales > Tharpellaceae > Tharpella. The sequence continues at coordinate 19,924 of JAOZQE010000030.1, forward strand.
ATGCTATAACTGTGAATACAAATAAAATCGAGCCAGGTCTGACCGCAGAATTCAGCTACGTCATCCTGCGGAAAAAAGATAAGTGAAAAACGGCGGATAAGCCCGGAAATCTGCTGCAGGATAAGGCGGCGCTGTTTAGGATCATCCACCTGCAGATTTATCTCTCTAAGCTCTTTCAGGGCAAGTTTGATCGGGCGCACGTGGGCCTTATGCCGGAACCACTTAATCAGGCCGAAGACAATTATGGTTAGCAACAGAGTCGTAAGCAGCCACCAGCCGCAGGCTGGCGGCCACCAACCCGGCTCCGGCGGCAGGTGAATATCTTTCAGTCCGGCCAAGGGGTTCTGCGGCATCTGGTTCATGCTCTGACCCCGTTTCGTTTCAGACTTAAGCCCCGGCGCATGGCTCCGGTCATGTCATCACCGGAAACAATTTTGAGATAGGGAATTTTCAGATTGGCGGTGATGCGATCAAGCTTTTGCCGTTGCTCCTCAAAGATTGAGGTGTAGACTTGGCGCTGGCTGCCACTTTTGGTATTAAAGCGGGCAAATTCATCTCCGTTGCTGATGTTGTAGATTCCCGGTGCCGGAGCCTTAAGTTCCAGGGGATCGATAATCTGACAGAGAATAAGATCATTATGGCGGCGCAAACGGCTTAGATTCTGTTCCAGTTGAGAATCGAAGTTGTAAAAATCGCTGATTAAAAAGATGCGGCTGCCGGGCCGGAGCGTGCGGATGGCATGGTGTAAAATCGGTTCTAGAAATGATTCATGATGGTCGGCAGGTTTTTGCGTGGTGGCCTGGGCCAGAGCGTGAATCAGGGCCATGACCCCCCGGCGTCCGGCTTTCGGCCTTAAATCAAATTTCTCGGAGCCGGTAAAAAGAAT
>JAOZQE010000030.1:20909-23183 GCA_029932385.1 bacterium
ATTGTGGCCCTCGGGCTGGCTCCGTATTCGATCCAGTTCTCCATCTTTTCGCCGCAGGTTTCGGGGTTGCGGGTGGCGAGGATAAGTTGGACAATATACTCCTTGAGCGGCTCAGCCAGGTAGAGGTCGAGTACTTCACGCCGGGCCTGCATGATCGTTTCCGGAGTTAAGATTGTCGGTTGCGCGGTTTGCGAACCCAGTTCATCCAGAGCCTCGCGTCGAGCCAGATCAAGAATCATTTTTTCGCTGCTGTAGTCGGGATAATCGACATTTACCTGCATTAAGAAACGATCAAGCTGGGCTTCGGGCAGGGGATATGTACCCTCCTGCTCAATCGGGTTCTGGGTCGCCATGACCATAAAGAGATCGGGCAGTTTATGGGTTTTCCGGCCGATGCTGATCTGTCTTTCGGACATCGCTTCTAAAAGTGCGGACTGGACTTTGGCCGGGGCTCGGTTGATCTCATCAGCGAGGACAATGTTGTGAAACAGCGGCCCCGGCTGGAAGCGGAAACTATCATTGTTGCGTTGGTAGATTTCGGTACCGGTCAGGTCAGCCGGGAGCAGATCCGGGGTAAACTGCAGGCGTTGAAAATCGCCTTCAATGCAGTCGGCCAGAGATTTTACGGCCCGGGTTTTGGCCAGTCCCGGAGCTCCTTCAACAAGCAGGTGACCATCGGCTAAAAGAGCAATTAGAAGGCGTTCAACCAGAATCTGCTGGCCGATGATTTCACTCTCCATCCGGGCTTGGGCCTGGAGAAAAAAAGTTGCTGGTGATGTTGATTCCATAATGTTTTTACCTGAAGTAATGCGTACGTTATCCGCAAATAAGTGCTTTTATCAGGTTGTTTTCATTTTTAAAAAACAATAAAATAACCTGTAAGTCATTAAATAGAAAAGCACGGAACTGAATCTAATTCAGCTCCGTGCTCTTATAACTGGTGTGATTTTCAGGTTATGATTTCCCGAGTTTGGCTTTCATGGCTGCAAGTTTGTCGTTGACCGCCTGATCAACATTAACGGTGCCTAAATCGGCAAATTCATTTTCCAGACTGTCACCGCTGTCAGCGGCCATTTCGGCTGCGGCATCGGCTTCATGGGAGGAACGTTCAGCCTTGGCCCGCATCCGCGCCATCAGATCGTCGGCGCTGTGTTTTTCGGACATATTGGCTTTCGCCTGATAGATCTGCTTTTTTACTTCCGAGGCTTTACTCTGCGCAATAATAAAGTCACGGTTACGTTTGAATTCGGCAAGCTCATCTTCAATCCGGCGGACATCCTGTTTCAGACTTTCAATCTGGGTGCGCTGTTCCAAACAGCGGGGTTCCATCTCTAAAGCCTTCTTCTCATGTTCGCCGGCCCGAGCCAGTGCTTTCATGGCTAAATCTTCCCGGTTGGCCTTAATTGCGGCTTCAGCTTTAGCTTCCCAGTTTGCCTGCTCAAGTTTCTCCCGGTCGAGCAGAGCTTTGGCCTGTTTTTCAGTAGCGATACATGACATGACTGCCCGTTTCGCATCTTTGATCTGCTTATCTTTGTCTCTGATGGCCTGATCCAGCATCAACTCCGGGGTTTCGATTTTATCAATGGCATTATTGACGCTGGCCTGACCAACCTTAAAGATTCTATTGAATATACTCATGTTTATTTTTTCTCCTTTTAAATTAGAGGTAATCAGCTAGCAGGGTTTCCGCCCGGTCAACGGCTAACTCCAGGGATGTAAAGACCCGCAATATTTCATTGCTGTCTAAATTCTCACTTTCACGGCTTTCGACCAGAACCAGGCGCGGGTCGTCCGGATTAGTACGGTTAAGACCGAAGGCGACCGGCAGGATTTCAGTATTAAGGTCTAAAAGGTCATGGTAGAGTTTTTCATTGGCAAACCCACTGATATTGCCAAGATCAATCTCGAAATAGATATGGCCGCCATTAATATTAATGAAGACCGGTAATTCACCGTCACGTTCAACGCGATGGACATTATTACCGAGCGCGGTGACACTGAATTCGTTGAATTCGAGAAAACTGACAAGATCCTCTTTCATTGAGCTGGTTACGATTATCTGTTCCATACGAAATCCCTTTTCCTAAGTTTAGTTTGTGCGGGTTGAAATTTTTTCGTGATTCAATGATGATGAATATAGGCTTTCTTTCAGATTCGGTCAAGAGGTATGAAGCTGAATTTGAAAATTCTAACCTGATCCAGTGTTGTCCGGTTAGGGATTTGCATGTAAAAAATATAGAAAAAAATTGAAAATAATGTCATTTTCAGCTATTT
>JAOZQE010000031.1 GCA_029932385.1 bacterium
TATCAAAATATTTGGATCACGCCACTAACGGTATTTAATATTTTTTATGCTGCAGGTACTATTGACATTTACATTTTTCCGGTTATACTTTATAAGAAAGTATGAAAAACCACACCTGCCGTGAGGCAGGGTCGGAAAGCATCGGGTCTTGCCTCCAAGATCGAAAAGACAGCCGGGTTGCCTATTTAAGAGCAATTTGGCTGTCTTTTTTTATGCAGATTAAACAAGCAAGGAGGGCTCGCAACTTTTGGCGAATATTGCGTTTGTTGTTTGCTGGGGTGTAGGGTTGGTTTCTTTTAATGCAAACTATACGTGATTTGCCAGGGGGGTGATAACCATAAATGGGTCAACTCAACGGAGTTTGAATGCTCATAAATTAACTCTTGCAGTGGAGGATGTCATGCGTAAAATAGTATGGGTGATGGTTATTATGGTTGCTGTTATTGCTTTACAGATTGGATTGGTTAATAATGCCGCCGCAAAAGGCGTAGTTGCGTGCAGCCCGGCTGGTGTCTGGGATTATGGCAATGGGAACATGGCGATGATAGTGCCGCTCGATCCTACCGGTAAGATGTTTGCTGTAACGGTTGATATTGCTAAGCCGACAAGTTTCAATGAAAGTAGAGTGCAAAAGCTTCAAGGTATTGTGGAAAGAATCGGGCGTAATCTTTATGCGTACACACTTTTCAGGTATGAGGTCGAATTTTATAGGGGGCCAATTACAAAACATGTGGTTTTGGTGGGGGAGACGGAAATGATCGATTGCGATACCCGGGTTACAACAAGTTATTATCAGGAGCGCGATGCTGATGGAACACCTCAATTCGATTGGATTCGAGGTAGAGACGGGATTGTATATCGGATGAAATTGGAAACCAAAGATTGAAGATTAGTGGGTGCCTATTGAAAAGCCACAGATAGTGTGAGTTGGCGCTTTCGGGAGTTTAAGTAAATTACTGCAGCCCACAGCTAATTTGCTTGATCAGGTATCTCCCGGAACTAAAAAAAAGCCCGGCGCTAAAACGTCGGGTTTTTCTGTGGAAGTTAACTTAAACCCTCTCGCTTAGACCAAGTAAAAACAGCCACTTGCATTTAGTTGCTAGTGGCTGTTTTGCGTTTGCAGTAACTTTTTTTTCAGCTCGCGGGGAAAAATTCAAGTTTTGGGACTTGTTTGATTAATTCCATCTTCCAGGCCAAACGGTAGAAGAGGTCGAGTCCTGTCAGGGCCGGTTGATCAAGTCTGTAAGAGATGGCCTGTTGCCAGTAGCTGGTCAGCTGTGTCGGCGTGATTTCAGCCCGGTTTTCAGTTTCGGCCAGGGCGCAAGGGGTAAGTTGGGCAAATTTCCCCGGAAGTTCGGCTATGATTTTTTTTAAGGTTCCGTGCAGCTCCATGATTATTCCACTTTTCTCCTGCAGGGCACTTTTGCGGCCGATCCAGAGGGCGTAGACAAACGGGAGCCCGGTAAATTCGTACCAGAGTCGGCCGAGATCATAAACTTTATAGTCTGCGGGCGGATTGTGATAGAATTTCAAGGCCTGATCACCGATAATCAGTGCCGCATCTGGAGGGGAAGCATTCGTTGAAAATTCGCCGGTAGTGAAAGATATGCTGTCAGGGTTGAGTTTGTGAAAATGAAAGAGGATGATTTTTAAAAGAAAAATCGAGGTCAATGACTGATTGGTCAGTGCAATTGTGCAGTGGTTAAGTTCATTTAAGGGCTTGCGGCTCAAAAGGATGACACTGCGAACCTCAGTCAGAGAGGCGATCGTGATATCCGGCAGGATGAAATAGTCGTCATCTGCGTTATCGTGGGCCAGCAGCATTGAGGATGAGGGGCTGATATCAATCCGGCCCTCTTTAAGGCCGGCGTTGAGCCGGGCCGGATGGCCTGAGATCAGATTAAAGCACTCACTGGTTAATGCTGTCTGGAGTTGGTTGAAAAGGGGCCAGCAGTTTAAGTAATTAATTTTTCCGAGATTAAGCTGTGAGTGCGGCATAATTGATTCTTTTGTCAGCTAATTTTTTGTGAAAAGCTTGCTGTAATCCAGGTTTTTGGCTTTAGAATTGCGGTTCAGACTTTCACACTGTTTCTGCCAGAAAGAGAAATGATTCGGTTTGTTACTGGCCTGACTGTTGATCGCGGCATAGAAAAAGAGGGCCGCAAAGAAGTGATCCCGGCTGAGCAGTTTTTTTACCCGCTTGTCGCCGCGGCCGATACGGTAGAGCAAGGTGAAAATATCTTTGATTGCGTGTCGTTGAAAGCGCGGCAGATTGAACCGTTGATTGAGCGGTTTTAGACGTTCTTCAACCAGTTCCTGAACCAGGTTGAGGCGTACATTGTCAGCCAGTGGGAACTTTTTGAAAATTCCCGGCAGAAGCAAAGCCGCAACCACCATTTTTTCAAGTTCCTTGTCGTTGTTGGCGGTCGGATAAAAGTTTTCAATTTGTTTGATAAACGGGATCGCTTCGGGACAGTTTTCGGCAATCTCCGGCGGTAGCCAGTATTGATTAATCTGGTAGCGATGGCCGAGTTCCAACAGGGCTGCGGTAGTTTTTTTGCTGTAGAGACCTTTTAATTCTTCGCGCAGCCGGCTGGCCGGAACCTCACTTAACCGGTCAGCCTGGGCCACAAGTCCTTTGCCGGTTTCATCTTCAATGGTGAATCCAAGTCGGCAGGCGAATTCCAGTGCCCTCAAGATGCGTACCGGATCCTCAGCAAAACGCAGGTTCGGATCGCCGATGATGCGGATAATGCGGTCTCTTAAATCGTGTAGACCGTCAACGTAATCGATAACCGAGAAATCAGCAATATTGTAGAATATCGCGTTAATTGTGAAATCCCGCCGTTCGGCATCTTCTCCCGGACTCCCGAAAAGGTTGTTGGCAAGTTCCGGTTGTTCCTCAATGCTCTCGGCTTCATCCTGGTCCAGGGTGAAGGTTCGGCGAAAAGTGGCAATTTCAAAGATCTGTGGCATTGATTGTGAGCGGTCGTGGAAAAATATATGGACTAAGCGGAAGCGGCGGCCGATAATACGTGAGTTGCGAAATAGTTTTTTTACCTGTTTCGGGGTCGCATCGGTAACGATATCGAAATCTGCCGGGGTTTTACCAAGCAGCAGATCCCGCACGGCCCCGCCGGCAAGATAGGCTTTGAAACCATGGTTTTTCAGCCGGTAGAGAATTTTAACGGCGTTATGATCGATCTTTTTACGGGATACAGGGTGGCCGGAACGGGTGATTATTACCGGTTCAAGGTCTGGAGTATGCGGGTTTTTATCGCGGGAGTGAGATGAGGTCATAGGCGTTATCTACAGTAAACTGCCGCCGGTTTATTTTACCGGTTGAGTTTTTATCATTCTTACAGTATGTAATATGTGTAAGTTTGTCGGAATAAGGGATTTCAGAGTCTCGTATCCGAAGCGGGCCTATAGCAGATGTAACCTGCTCAGGTAAAGTGTTTTATGGAGGTAAAGGAAGATTGGCAGAATTAAAAAGCCGGGCTGAGTTGGAAAAAGAGCTGCAACAGATCCGGCAGGAAAATATTATCTTAAATAATCAGTTGGATTGCATCCTGGCAGATCAGGATAATCGTAGCGTGGCTGATATTTTGCGTGAAGCCTCATTTCAGCAGGCAATTCTGATTGCCGATCTGCGAGAAAAGGAGGAGACGCTTAATAAACTGGTTATTACCGATGGTTTAACTGGTCTCTACAATCATCGTCATTTTCAACAGCGCCTGCGGGATGAGTATGAGCGGGCCAAGCGTTACAACTCCAAGCTTTCATTGATTATGATCGATATTGATAATTTCAAACACTATAATGACACCCATGGTCATCCGGCCGGAGACAAAGTATTGCTTGAGGTTGCCAGAATATTGCTGGATAATGCCCGGCATAGTGATATTGTGGCCCGTTATGGGGGTGAGGAGTTTGTCGTTCTCTGTCATAGTTCAATGGCTGATACGATCGGGGTGGCGGAGCGTTTTCGAATGGAAATTGAGGATGCCGTGATTCCCGGTCAGGAAGATCAGCCCTTGTTGTCCGGGCAGAGTGCCGGCTCTCTGACGATCTGTCTCGGTATCGCCGCGTACAATGCGAATATGAAGGAACCGAGTGAACTGGTGGAACTGGCTGACCGGAAACTTTATCAGGCCAAAAAATCGGGGAGAAATCAGGTTGTTTATTGAGTTCATCCTGCGTCTCAGAGCGACATTTTTCATCAGAGTTTTGATTCTGGTCAATCTTTGTGCTGTAGTCCTTATGTTGATTATGTCGGAGTCCGTCTATGTGGTCGGTATTTCGATTTTAGTCCATTTGTTTTCAGCAATTACGCTGTATTGGTTTATGACCAAAGTGCTCTGGCAGGTTCGGGGCGGGCTCAATAAGCTGGTTAGCGTGGTGGAAAAGCATTCGTTTGATGAAGATTCTGAAATTATCTCTCAGCCTGAACTTGATATGGGCAGATATGCAGGGATACTCAGGCAAACGAAAGAGCTGTTGGAGAAGCAATACCATAAACTTATTTCCCACTCCCGACAGCTGGAAAACTTTTCCCGGGTTCTGGAGAAACAGAATATCAAAGTCAACGAGAGTCGCCAGCGCTACCGGACAGCCCTGGATGCCCTTGAAAATGGTCTCTATCTGGTCGATGACAATTTTATCATCCGAACCATCAATCAGGCCGAGGCCGATTTTTGTGGTTTGACACCGAAGGCGATCGTCGGCAAATACTGCTATCGGGTTTTTCACCAACGTAACAAACCCTGTTCGAATTGCCTGCCGCGGGAATGTATGGCGGATGGTCAGGTCCGCAATCTTATGCGGGTGGAAAAACGGCGAAGCGGACGAGACGTTGTTAATATTTTCTGTTATCCTGTTTTCCATGAGGGTGAAAGTCAAAGCCACGAAGTGGTTGTCTATATCCAGGATAGCAGTAAATTGGCGATTATGGAAGATCAGGTTGTCAGGGCCGAGAAAATGGCCAGTGTTGGCCAGATGGCTGCCGGGGTTGCCCATGATCTGAATAATTACCTTACGGGAATTTATGGGGTTGTGCAGCTACTGCAAATGCGTTTTGAGGCGGCAGCTGATAATCGGATAAAGGATATAGCTCTTCTCAGCAGGTTGAAAGATCAGGTGGAAGCATTGAATCTGCTGGCGGAAAACCTGATGATTTTTTCTTATCCGGAACGGAAAGAGATGTTTCCGCTTTCGCTGAACCAGGTGATTGAAGACGCTCTTGTTTTCAGTCGTTATGAGTTGGAACGAGATCAGGTTGTTTTAAAGTGTGATTTTGTTGAAGGACTGCCTTTGATCCAGATGGAAAAAGGCCAGATCCAGCAGGTAGTATTAAATTTACTGTTCAATGGTGCCCAAGCTATAAGGGAAATGAAAGCTGCGGGTAAGGATGATATTGATGGTCAGATCGTAGTGACGACCGGGATTGAAAAAGAAGGAGGCGTATTTTTCTCCGTTGCCGATAATGGTGTAGGAATTAATCAAGAGTCTCAGGAACAACTTTTTGATCCCTTCTTTTCGACCAAGGAGGTTAAGGCCGAGCGGGGGGCAACCGGGCTCGGTCTGTTCACCGCCCGGACGATTGTCACCCAGCATCAAGGTAACATCAACTTCAGCAGTGAGCCTGATGGCGGGAGTTGTTTTAAGGTGATACTGCCGCTTAAACAAGTAGCTGAGCCTTTTGTTTAGAATCTGTTTAACCAACTCTGCCTGCTGGGTCATGGCTGAACCTCTATTTAGGGTGATTATGACCAGGAAGATATAATGACCGAAGAGATTATTAAAGAGTATCGGGAACTTTCAGTTTTTCTGCTCCAGGTTGTAGCCGGGCTTATTTCTGATGAACAAATACCAGAGAAATCTTCGCTGGATGATCTTTGTCAATCTCTGCAGAAAGCTGTTGACCCGAGTCAGATAAAATCTATTTTCAGACAGGTTATGGAAGGGGTTCTGCGGGAAAAGCTGGTGGCTACGGATCTTTTTCCAACCGAGCCCAAGCGTCTGCAGAGCTCTTTCCAAGTTCAGACGGAAACCAGTAATGACCTGCATTCGCTGATCAATGAATTCAAGGATCTTGCCAATCTGGCTCTGCATCAAGTTGAGGTTCTTTCAATCTCTGACAGTGAGAGTCGGAAACTTTTTTTAGAGTGTCGTGAAGGATTGAGTGAGCTTTCCTCAGCGACAGAGACGCGTATCTGTGTCGATAAGTGTAAACGTCTCTTTTCCAACAACCTTCTCTTTGATAAAAATAGCGAGCGTGAACGTGATGAACTCAAGGAAATTATCACGATTCTGGCCGGATCTATCTCCGGCCTGCTTAGCAGTAGCGGCGATTTTGACAGCGGTCTGGATGAGTGTGTCAGCCGGTTGCAGGAGGCGCACACACTCTCTGAAGTGCGGCAGATTCGTGAATCATTGTTGCAGCAGGCTCTGGGTCTTCAGTTTCGCACCCGGCACATGGTTGAACATATTCGTCAGGCACAGATCAAAATTGATGATGCCAATAAAAAGATTCAGGTTCTGCAGGAGCAGATGGAGAAAATTAAGCAGGAGATCGTCATCGATCCTCTGACCCGGGCCTATAACCGTCGGGCCTATGACGAAAAAATCAAGCATGAGATAATGAGTTTTAGGCGTTATGCCCGGCCGACGGCTCTGGTTATCGCTGACATTGATCACTTTAAACTGATTAATGATACTTATGGTCATCACGCCGGTGATATGGTTTTACAAGACCTGAGTAAGCTGATGAAGAAGGAAATTCGAGAGATTGATGTTCTGGCCCGATACGGTGGTGAGGAGTTTGCGCTGATCTTGCCGCATACTTTATATCAGCAGGCCTACGATGTGGCTGAGCGGATCCGGCAGAAAATTGCGGATAAACCGATGCACTACAAAGGTAAATCCTTTTCGGTAACGGTCAGTTTCGGAGTTGGCAGCCTTAAAGATGATGATACCGGTGAGAGCTATGTCGAAAGGGTTGACCGGGCTCTCTACCGGGCCAAAGATCAGGGCCGCAACCGGGTCGTTGGTGAAGAAGATTAGGTTTTAAGCATCTTGATCATGGCAATTTCGTCACAGTTGGGGAACTTGACACATTTCAGGCATTCGCCCCAGACTTTGTGCGGCAGCTCACTCTTATCAATAATTTTATAGCCAAGTCCGGCAAAAAATTTTTCCTGATAGGTCAAAGTGAAGACTCTTCTAAGACCCAGTTTAAGAGCTTCAGTTTCACATACGGCTACCAACTGTCGTCCGATACCCTGCTTTGTATGAGGTGGCAGAACCGCCAGCGAGCGAATCTCACCTAAGTCATCCCAGCAGACATGCAGACTGCCGACTCCTAAGATACTCTCTTTTTCCTGAAAGACTATGAAATCCCGCAGATTGTCATAGAGGTCATTCAGGGACCGGGGCAGCAGCAGCCCTTTATCAGCATAGTATTCAAGCATTTGCTGGATAGTTTTGATATCTTCTACGGTTGCTGTACGAATCATTTCAGTTTACCCCTTTCCGTATTTTATCCGCTTCCTGTCGCAAAACTTTGGCATGTTCTTCCGCCGCGGTGGTAATTTCTTCGCCACTGCCCATTCGCGCCAGTTCGCGAATTCTGTCGGCTTCCTGGGTGGTGGAAAATTCATTCAGTTGAATTAGAGTTCGTTCAGTTTCAGAACTTTCAATCTTATCGATGACCAGATGCTGGTCGGCAAAGGCCGCTACCTGCGGGAGGTGGGTTACGGTAATGACCTGACACTCTCTGGAGATGTCCGAGAGTTTGCGGCCGACCGCAGCGGCAGTGCCGCCGCCGAGTCCGCTGTCGACTTCATCGAAGATCAGGGTCGGTACCTGATAGCGTTGCGCGAGAGCAGTTTTTAAAGCCAGCAGAAGGCGTGAGAGTTCGCCCCCGGAGGCGTTTTTGTCGATGGGTGACGGCTCTTCACCGGGATTAGCGCTGAAACAGAAACTTATCTGATCCTGGCCGGTGGCCGAGGCTTCGATCTCTTTCTGTGTAATCGTAAAACGGGCCTGCGGCAGATTGAGATCGGCAAGGTGCAAGCCGACAGTTTTTGCTAAAGCCGCACCCTGCTGCCGGCGTCTGGCGCTGAGTTTCGCAGCACTGTCCAGCATCTTTTTTCTTTCCGCGTTAACCGCGACGGTCATTTCCTCTTTTTCCGCGTCCCGGTTTTCCAGGTGGCAAACTTTTTTATGAAGTTCATCCCGGAGCTTGATCAGACCCTCAATATCCGTGGCAAACTTTCGTTTGAGCCGTTCCAGAGTTGCCAGCCGTTCTTCGGTTTCATCAATCGTCTGCTCATCTGTTTCGAGACTGTTCATATAGGCAGAGTTCTTTTTGTAGACCTCCTGCAGGGTGTCGATGATGTCGGTTAAATTTTCCTGCGCCTGCGGGGCATTCTGGTCGCGGCGGGCCAGTTCAGTGCTGATCTCCTGCAGCCGGTAACAGTTGTCGATGATTGAGTTGCTGTTGGTATAGGTTAGTTCTTCAGCCTCACGTGCCAGTTCTCTAAGCCGGCCGAGCTGCTGGTACTGGCGGCGCCGGTTGAGTAACTCCTCCTCTTCACCGACATTCAAGTCGGCCTCATCAAGTTCTGTCAGTTGATGGCGGTAGTAGTCCATCTGCCGGAGGGTTTCACTGATTTTAAGTTCCCACTCCTTAAACTGTTGTTCAAGCCGGCGATGAGTGTTAAAATGGTTGCTGTATTCTGTTCTTAAAGGAAGCAGGTTGCCGTAGATATCGAGCAGTTTAAGAAGTGCTTTCGGGTCGCGCAGGCTCTGCTGCTGATGTTGATCGACAAATTCCAACATATAGTCGGAGATAGCCGCAACCGTGGTCCCGGTAGCCGGTTGATCATTGACATAGATACGGTTATTGAGGCCGCCATGACTCTTCAAGCTCAACTGGCGGCGGAAAATAATCTCTTTTTCTTCGTAGTTGAAACCTGAATCGTGCAGTTTTTTCAGAAACTCCGGATTTTGCGGCAGAGAAAAAATCGCGCTGATCGTCACCGGCAGGCTATCATCGTGGAATATGTCAGTTCCGGGCTTCTCTCCGAGCAGGGTATTTAAGGCATTCAGAATGATCGATTTACCCGCTCCGGTTTCACCCGTAAGCACAGTCAAACCAGAGCTGAATTCGCAGGAGAGTTTATCTATCAGTTTAAAATTACTGATGGCAAGGAACTTTAACATCTTTTAATCGCCATGATTCTGATAGCGTTCGCCCCACTTCAGTTTGTTGCGTAAAACTTCGAAATAGGTTTTGCTGGGAGAGGTGACAAGCTCAATGTTGTGGCTGGATTTGGTGATCACAATCCGGTCCAGTGGCTGCATGGAAAAGCCGGTCTGGCCGTCTAAGGTCAGAAAAACATCGTCGCTGTCAGTCGATGTCAGAGTAGTCTCAATCGTAACCTCAGGCGGAACGATCAGGGGCCGGTTGGAAAGAGTGTGCGGGCAGATAGGGGAGACGGTAATGCTGTTTAAGGTTGGATAAACGATGGGGCCGCCGGCCGACATGGAGTAACCGGTTGAACCGGTCGGGGTCGCAAATATCAGACCGTCGGCTTTGAATGTATTAACCAGATTATTGTCAATGACGGTTTTCAAATCAATGATCCGGGCCATTGCCCCTTTGTTGATAACGATATCGTTGAGAACATTGTGACGGCAGATCATTCGGCTGCCGCGGTAGAGTGCGACATTCAGCACCATCCTCCGGCTCAATGAAAAATTGCCCGCCAGAACCTCAGCCATAACCTGAAGGAGTTCATCCAGCGTAATCGCGGTTAAAAACCCCAATCCGCCGAGATTAACCCCTAAAATCGGGCGTGAGTTCTCCTGGATATGCCGGGCGATGCTGAGTAGCGTGCCGTCACCGCCTAAGACGACAATCAGGTTGGCCCGGATTGCAATCTCCTCTTTGCTGAGGCCGGAGAGTTGGAGCTGGTCGGCCAGTGCAGATTCACAGAGGATCTGTTTGCCGCACTCTTTAATCAGCCAGTTTCCGAGTTTGACCCCGATTTCAAGGGCCCGCTGATTTTTGCTTTTAATTATTATCCCGATATTCTGCATGGGTGTTCTAGTAGCACATGAAGTATGTTCTAGTAAAGTTCAAACCGGTTGCTGTCAGATGCAGCAGTCAGAAGCGGCGGCTTTTCGTTCTGGTAGTGGGTCTAAGTTCATAACAGCTGTCGGGCTTACGGAAAGATGGTTTGAAAAAAGCTAAAATATTGACAATTAGGTGTAGTTTTGCTATTAGGGGTCGCGCGTGATTAGTATTTGTGATGTATACTTTTGCTCATAAACTTGTGAAATAGAAACGGATTATAGTAATATATGGATTCTAAAGATCATTATACATTTATGCTTTTCCGTACCGGAAACGGTGCGCACCGCAAATTGGTGCTGCCGGTAAAGCAGGTAAAATTGATTTTTATGTTGGTAACTCCAGCTCTGGCAGTGCTGTTTTTCGGGGCTTTGGCGGCAATTTCCATCTATCTGATAAACCTGCATAATATCAATGATTACAGTAAACTGGCTCAGAAAAACCGTGAGCTTGAAAAACAGGTGAATTTCTTCTCGCAGCGGACGGCTGACCTTAATGACCGTTTTGCAAAGTTGCAGGAGAGTAATGCCCGGGTCAAGGTCATGGCCAATCTCACAGTTACGCCGGGCCAGGTGGAGGCGGTAGGTCTTGGTGGCCCGGATCCCCTAGCGGCCGAATTGACGGTTTCAAGCATCGATGCGGAACGTAAACAGCAACTGGCGGCCATGCATCGTGAACTGCAGCGTTTAGAACTTGGATTTGCCCATGAAGAGGGTGAGCTTAAACGGCTCAGCACTCATCTTAAAGAGCAACAGACTTTGCTTAACTTCACTCCTTCAGTCTGGCCAGTGCGGGGCTGGATAAGTTCTCATTTCGGTTACCGGACTTCACCGTTTACGGGTCGCCGGGAACTGCATAAGGGGCTCGATATCGTCAACCGCAGAGGCACCCCGGTTGTTGTGACCGCTGATGGAGAGGTGGTTTTTGCCGGCTACAAAAGCGGTTATGGTAAGATAGTGATTGTTGATCATGGTTTGGAGCGGGTCACAAAATACGGCCATCTGGCGGAGATTTTAGTTCAAAGCGGGGATATGGTAACTCGGGGGCAGGAGTTGGGTAAGGTCGGCAGTACTGGTCGCAGTACTGGTCCTCACCTCCATTACGAGGTTGTCGTAAATGGTGAAGCGGTGGATCCGGCTGATTATCTATTAGATTAATTTTCGCAACTGCTCGGCTTAAATTCAATGGTCCTCGTAGAACGTCGTCCGGCGTCTTTTTGCGGGGGCTTTTTTATTATTTAAGGGGTTAAAAGTTTTATGGCAAATTTTTTGAAAGCAATATTCGGCACTAAAAATGACCGCGAAATAAAATCGATGCAGTTGCTGGTGGAGCGGGTTAATCTTGAAGAGGAGGCGCTTAAATCGCTTTCTGATGATCAGCTGCAAGCTAAAACGGCTGAGTTTAAGGCACGCCTTGCCGACGGGACGGCCGAACTTGAAGATCTTCTCCCGGAAGCCTTTGCCGTGGTGCGAGAGGCTGCAATAAGAACTTTAGGGATGCGGCATTTTGACTCCCAGGTTGTCGGCGGCATTGTTCTTCATAACGGCAAGATTGCGGAGATGAAAACCGGTGAAGGTAAAACCCTGGCGGCGACTCTGCCGGTCTATCTCAATGCGTTGACTGGAAAAGGGGTTCATGTTGTAACCGTAAATGATTATCTCGCTCGGCGAGATGCTGCCTGGATGGGCAAGGTTTACGAATTTATGGGAATGACGGTCGGAGTTATCCTGAATGATCTGGATGACGATGAGCGCCAGAAAGCTTACGGGTCGGATATTACATACGGTACTAATAATGAGTTCGGCTTCGATTATCTGCGTGATAATATGAAGTTTTCACTTGAAGATTATGTGCAGCGGCCTCTGCACTACGCGATTGTTGATGAAGTCGACAGTATTCTTATCGATGAGGCGCGGACACCTTTGATTATCTCCGGGGCGACCGATGACAGCACGGAAAAGTACTATGTCATTGATAAAGCCATGCGGAAAGTGGTGCAGAAGAATCAAGCCCTTGATGAACCTACTGACTATGAACTTGATGAGAAAAGCCGCTCGGTAACCTTGACAGAATCAGGAGTTGCTAACGTCGAAGAGCTTCTGAAAGTTGACAATCTTTATGAGCCGACCCAGATCGAAACCCTGCATCATGTTAACCAGGCTCTGAAAGCCCATGTGCTTTTTAAGCGGGATGTCGATTATGTGGTTAAGGAAAACAAGGTTATTATTGTTGATGAGTTTACCGGGCGTCTGATGGATGGCCGGCGCTACAGTGATGGTCTGCATCAGGCCTTAGAAGCAAAAGAGGGGGCTAAGATTGAGCGCGAGAATCAGACTCTGGCCGCGGTAACCTTTCAGAACTATTTCAGAATGTACGATAAATTAAGCGGTATGACCGGAACCGCGGATACCGAGGCGATTGAGTTTTCGCAGACCTACAATCTCTCGGTAGTGGTAATTCCGACGAATGAACCTATGATTCGCATAGATAATCCGGATGTTATTTTCAAGACCGGAAAAGAGAAGTATAACGCAGTAGTTGAAGAAATTATTACCCGTCATGAAGCGGGACAGCCGGCCTTAGTCGGTACTATCTCAATCGAGGATTCCGAATATCTGGGTAAAGTTTTACGCAAGCGCGGAATTAAGCATGAGGTCCTAAACGCCAAATTCCATGAGAAAGAGGCGGAAATAATCTCGCAGGCCGGCCGCAAAGGTGCCGTGACAATCGCAACCAATATGGCGGGTCGGGGAACTGATATCGTACTTGGCGGCAACCCTGAGATGATGGCCGGAGACAAACTTGATGATGAGATGACTCTGGAAGAGCGGGAAGCGGTGCTTGCCAAATTCAAGAAACAGTGTGATGCCGAACGGGAAGAGGTGCTTGCGGCCGGTGGGCTGCATATTTTAGGCACTGAGCGGCATGAGAGCCGCCGGATCGATAACCAGCTCAGAGGACGTTCGGGGCGTCAGGGGGATCCTGGTTCATCACGTTTTTATCTCAGCCTTGAAGATGATCTGATGCGGATTTTCGGTTCGGAACGGATTGCCAAGGTGATGGATACTTTGGGGATTGAAGAGGGTGAACCGATTGAGCACGGTATGATCTCGAAAGCGATTGAAAATGCGCAGCGCCGGGTTGAGGGTCATAACTTTGACATTCGGAAACAGCTACTTGAGTATGATGATGTTATGAACCAGCAGCGGGAAACCGTTTATGGTCTCCGGCGTGAAGTTCTCGGTAATGAAAACCTGCGCGACCTGGTTATTGATTATGCTGATGACGTGGTTGAAGAGATGCTTGAAGCCTCTACCGGTAAATCTCGTAATGCCGCCGAATGGGATTATGATTCATTGACCGTCGGTCTGCATCGTACATTTTCCCTCAAGGTTGACTTCTCTCCCGAGTCGGAGCTGGCACTTATCGATAATGAAGAGCGATTATGTGAGCGCCTGCAGGAGTTGGTACAGGAAAATTACAGTGCCCGCGAAAAAGAGATGGGAGATGAAACTGTGCGGCAGCTGGAGAAGATCATTCTCCTGCATACCATCGACAGTTTATGGAAAGATCATCTTTACGCGATCGACCAGTTGAAAGAGGGTATCGGCCTGCGCGGCTACGGTCAGCAGGATCCCTTACGTGCCTATCAGCGTGAAGGTTTCGAGATGTTCGCCGAGATGATCGAGCGCATCAAAGAAGATGTTATCGGCCAGCTTTTTCATGTTCAGGTAACCCGGGAAGAAGAGGTTGAAGAGCTTGATCAGCAGGCCCGCCAGGAGACCGAGTTTGTGCTTTCCCGCGGTCAGGGTGCCGAGGCTAAGCAGAAACCGGTGGTTGGTGGCCAGAAAGTGGGTCGAAATGAACCCTGCCCCTGTGGCAGCGGCAAGAAATATAAAAAGTGTTGCGGTAAATAATGGCGTCGTAAAAAGTTCCGATATACTGTGTTGTTATTTTTTTCAGACACTCGACATACTGGTTGTATAGTTTCGCGTCTGAAAAAAATAACGCCTTGTCTAGCGAAATTTTTACTTAGCCATATGATTTTGTAAAGTTTTCTCAGAATAATGGAGAGTGAAATCGGAGTAGCAATGTCTGAAAATTTGAAAATCTGTTCCGGTTTTCGTTTTGCCGGAGTTCATTGTGGTTTGAAAGCCGGTGACGCGCTCGATCTAGCCTTGCTGTTGAGTGATTGCCCGGCGGCGGCAGCCGCAGTGTTTACCGAAAATCGCTTTCCCGCGGCCCCGGTTGTCTGCGGCCGGAAACAGATGGCCGCAGGAGATAAGATTCAGGCGGTGTTAATTAACAGTGGTAATGCCAATGCCTGTACCGGGGATCAGGGTGAAATCGATGTCGCGATTGTGGCTGAGGTGCTGGCCGCGGCCCTGGAACTTCCCCGGGAGCAGATGTTTATCTCATCGACCGGGGTTATCGGTGAACCGCTACCGGTTACAACAATTCTGCGAGGGGTAGAATCGTTGGTTGAAAGCCTGGATGACGATGCTTTCGGCGGGCCGGCTCTGGAGCGGGCGGCCCGGGCGATTATGACGACTGATAAAAGTCAGAAAACTGTCGGAATTGAGGTAGAAACCAGCCTTGGCGTGGTGACGATCACGGGAATTGCCAAGGGTGCGGGTATGATTCACCCCAATATGGCCACTATGCTGGCTTATCTGCTCACCGATGCCGGAATTGAGCCGCAAATTCTGCCAGGAATGCTGAAGCGGGTGGTTGATCAAAGTTTCAACCGGATCAGTGTTGATGGAGATATGAGCACGAATGATACGGTTCTCACTTTGGCGAACGGAATTTCAGGATATTCTTTGTCTGCACCGGCTGATCTTGAAGCCTTTGAAAAAGGTTTGCTCAAGGTTGCGCGGGAACTTTCGACCATGATTGTTAAAGATGGTGAAGGGGCGACGAAAACGGTTACGATTAAGGTAACCGGAGCCCGGCACCTTAAGGACGCGGAAATAATCTGCCGGGCGGTGGCTAACTCGGCTCTGGTCAAAACTGCTTTTTTCGGCCAGGATGCGAATTGGGGGCGAATTATTGCGGCTGTCGGTTATGCCGGAGTTGAACTTAAGCCTGAACTGGTTAATGTCAGTTTCGACCGGGTAAGGGTGGTCAGCGGCGGTATGCGTGATCCGGAATATCTTGAGGCGGATGGAGCTGCGGTTCTGCGGCAGGCAGAGTTTACGGTAAAAATTGACCTGCAATCAGGTGAAGATGAGTTCACGGTTTTGACCTCGGATCTGACTCACGATTATATTTCAATCAACGCGGATTACCGCAGCTGAGTTATTTTTTCAGGCTTTGCCGGTTGCCGCGGTTTTTTTGCAGTGCATTTGAGAATGAGTATAATTATTGCTTTTTTGAATTATACTCATTAGCTTTATAATAACTATGCTTTAAAATTGTGTCTATCTGACTTGAAAATTTTGACTTTTAAAGGAGAATTTTAATCATGAATTATGCCCATTATGCCTGCCTGCATGCCCGGAACCTACCCGAAAAAATCTGTTTGATCGAGCGTACTCCGGCAACCGGAGAGCGGCGCACATTTACCTGGAAAGCTTTTAACGAAGCCATCAACCGGGTCGCCAATTATCTGAGTAAAGAGCTCGATGTGAAGTCGGGTGATTACATTATGCATCTGCAGAACAACAGCCTCGAGTGGTTGGTCAGCTACTACGCAATCGTTAAACTCGGGGCGGTGGTGGTGCCGCTTAATTTCCGGTTTGTCGGCAGCGACATCAAGTATGCGGCCGATGTTTGCGACCCCAAGGTCTTTATCTTCGGTTCAGAATTTCTGTCGGTAGTAGAACCGGTTCGGGATGAGTTGACAACGGTTAAATCATTTATCTGCGTCGGTGATAAGATCGGTGCCGATATGACTGATTTCTCAGTTTTGAAAGACTATGATGATACCTCTGAAGCCTTGGTAGAAGTCGATTCTGATGCTAATTTGGCGATGATGTTCACTTCCGGGACCACCGGTAAGCCGAAACCGGTTCTGCACACTCATTTCTCAATCAACAGTACTGCTATCGGTAACGGTATGAGCTATTTTGTTGAGAAAAATGACAACTACCTTTTCTTCCTGCCGCTCTACCACAGCGGAACGATGTTTCTCTGGGCTCCCTTTTACGCCACCGGCGCTACCGGTACGATCCTGCGTGACCTTAAAGACCCGAAATGGATTATTGAGACTCTGGCTGAAGAGAAAGCTACAGATGTTCTCTTTGTCGTGCCGATCGCAATTGCTATCTTAAACGCGATTGACAAAGGCGATATTAAACTTGAAGATTACGACCTCTCCGCCTGGAAATATATGGAGATCGGGGCGCAGCCGGTGCCTTTTGATGTGATGAAGCGTCTGGTTGATACCCTGCCCTGCAATGTGTCAAATATCTACGGGATCACCGAAGGCGGTGGTGGCGGCACTTTCAACCTCTATCCTGAAGAGGTGCTTGAGCGGCCCGGATCTATCGGCAAACCGACTTTCGGAGTTGAAGCCCGTCTGGTTGATTTTGAAGGCAAAGAGGTTGCCCCGGAAGAGGTTGGCGAGTTGACCTTTCGGACCCCGCGGATGATGCAATCCTATTTCGGCAACCCGGAAATGACGGCCGCAACCTTAAAAGACGGCTGGCTCTATACCGGTGATCTTCTGAAGACTGATGCCGATGGTTATTACTATATTGTTGATCGCAAAAAGGATATGATCACCAGCGGCGGCGAGAACATATTTCCGGTCGAGATCGAAGATGCTCTGATGGAACATCCGGACATTGATGATGTTGCCTGTATCGGCGCCCCGGATGAACGTCTGGTTGAAGTGGTGATGGCGATAATTCAGATCAAAGAGGGTAAAACTTTAAGCGAAGAGGACTTGCTTGAGTTTGCCAAGACCAAACTTGCAACCTACAAACTGCCCCGGGTGGTTAAATTTGCCAATGTCATGCGGAACCCTACCGGCAAACTGATGAAACCGCAGATGCGGGAAAAATATACCGGCCGCAAAGAGGCTTTTCAGAGTTTGGTTTAGGGAGCTTCTCTTCTTGAGATTATTTTGTTCAGGAGGGAGTGCAGGTTGAATTTGTCTGGCTGGAGGTGGTGTGGCGTTCACGGATCCAGTCAGCCTGGATATATCTAAAATAAAAAAGCAGAAGGTGTATTTTGCACCTTCTGCTTTTTTTTTCTGGGGAAGAAATTAATTTCAATGAGAGATCAGTTTTTTCTTTTCCAGATAGGAGAAATCAGGATCAGTGTTGGTTGTGTGACAGAGGATGCAGACCCCGGCATTAATGGTGTCGCCGTAAGGCAGGTCAGGATTATTGATATGCTCCTGTGCCGCCCCGTGACACTCTTCGCACTGGACATTAAAGAGATGCGGCGTCGTTAATGGTGAGCTGAAACCTTTCTTGCCGTGGGCGAAATTGCCGGTTGAATGACAGGGAAGGCAGTCCGGACAATACTCTTTGCATTTCTTTTCGAGAGTGGCAAAGGCGTTGGCATGGCGGGTCTTTTTCCAGGCGGCGGTTACTTTTGGATGGCAGGTAGCACACTTCGTATTGCCGACATAAGGTGTTACCACAGTTGTGACATCGGAACTTTCAGTTTTGCCTTTTTCCAGTTTGATATAGTGTGCTCTGAGCCAGGTCTCATGTTTGTCAACCAGAGCGGCCACTTTTTTATCAGCCGGGTAGGTATCTTTATTGATTTGCAGCAGTTTATCTGTAATCGGAGTTTTGGCGACAAAGTTCCAGTCCAGATAGCCCATGGTTTTTCCGTGGTTGTTATTTTTGACCAGAAGGCAGCCGTTGATTATTTTATCCTTGTCTTTAATCATCGTTCCGCGCTGTGTGCCGAGAATGGCAATATCAATCCCTTGAGTCTTACTGAGTAGCTCATGGGCTCGTTTGTCGGAGAAGTGAAGTACGACAATGGCCAGATCATGGGGGATTTCAAGAATCTGGTTCAGGCTTGCAAGCGGGTCTTTAACCTTGAGGCCGTGGATTGCTTTTCTCTCCAGTTTTTTGTCAATAATCGAAGTTATAAGGATTTTTTTACCGGAGACAGTAACAATTTTGTGGGTCTGGAAACCGAGGACCGGTTTACCGTCAAGATTGCCGCAGATAATCGTGCTGTTGCCGGTATGATCTTTTAACGAAAGCATCATTTTGCGACCGTAAATCAACTCCTGTGCTCCGGGAGTGAAGATGTCGGCCCCCATAATATCATAACCTTTGAGCGCAACTTTCAGAGTCTTCTCTTTCAGGGCAAAATCATTCCTGATTGAGCTTTTAGTCAGGTTACCGCAGTTGATAAAAATGGTTTTATCTTTGCCGGCCTCCTGCCGCAGGGTGTCAACAACTGTTTTTTGCCGGGCCAGACCGCCCGCCTGTTTCTTGTGTCAGCCGCAGAGTTTGACATAGCCGGAGAGAGCGCCTATATAGACCAGGCGGAAGCCGGTTTCAGCAGCTGGAAGAGTGGCGGGAGTTAAGAAGACGGCGAGAAGTGTGAAGAGAGCAAGCATCCGTAAATGGTTTATTATCATAGAGTTATGACCGTGAATTTAGAGTTGGGTTTTTTGACGCAGTTTGAGATTAGCTGAATGATTGAATTTTTTCAAGTTAAAACTGACTGATTATATAAGTTTTTTTTATACAAAGTATTGAATCTTGATTTTGAGAATCTAAAAATTGCAGAATATTGTTATCAAGGGGGCCCGGGAGCATAATCTTAAAGATATTGATCTGGTGATTCCCCGGCATCAGTTTGTAGTTATTACCGGTCTTTCCGGCTCCGGAAAATCGTCATTGGCTTTCGATACAATCTATGCCGAAGGCCAGAGACGTTATGTCGAATCCCTCTCATCTTATGCCCGGCAGTTTCTCCAGCTTATGGAAAAACCTGATGTTGATGAGATCTCAGGGCTTTCCCCGGCGATCTCTATCGAGCAGAAACGGGTTTCCCATAATCCGCGCTCAACCGTCGGCACCGTGACCGAAATTTATGACTATCTGCGTCTGCTCTATGCCCGGGTTGGTACCGTATATTGCGAAAAGTGCGGAGAACCGATTGCCTCGCAAAGTGTTGATCAGATTGCTGATGTCATTGCCGGATTGCCGGCCGGCAGCCGTTTATTGATTATGGCGCCGCTGGTGCGGCGGCGTAAAGGTGAGTATCGTCAACTGTTTGTCGATCTTTTGAGCCAGGGGTTTCTTCGGGTCGAGGTTGACGGTGAAATCTTTCGTCTCGATGAACCGCCGACTCTGGAACGTAATTTATTCCATGATATATCTCTGGTGGTTGACCGGCTGGTAGTCAGTGATGAGAGCCGGGGGCGTTTAATCGATTCCCTGGAACTGGCAATGGAGAAAGCCGACGATCTGGTTGCGATTCAGGTTGTGGGAGGCGATCGCCAGCTCTTTTCCGGCCGCTTGGCCTGTGGTGACTGCGGGATCAGTTTTGTCGAACTCTCACCGCAACTTTTCTCTTTCAATAATCCGCATGGTGCCTGTCCTGAATGCAGCGGTCTCGGGCGAGATCTTGAGTTTGACCTTGACCTGATCGTTCCTGATCCCCGGTTAAGCCTAAAAGAGGGGGTAATTGCGCCCTGGCGCCGGTCGCAAACTTTCTATCTGAGTGAAGTTTTAAAACCTTTGGCCCGGCACTACAAGTTCCCTCTGGAAGTGCCTTTCGCCGAACTTCCGGAACCGATAAAAGAGATGCTGATGCGGGGTTCCGGGGCGGAGAAAATCCCCGGACTGCTCAGCGACGGCCGTTTTCACCGGGCCGCTTCCCGGCGCTACGAGGGTGTGGTGCCCAGTTTGAAACGGCGCTATGAGAAGGCGGAAGGTGAGAAAGACCGCGAATTGCTGCGTTATCTCTCGACCCGGCCTTGTACGCTTTGTCTGGGCAGCCGTCTGCGGCGGGAGAGTCTACAGGTTAAAGTCATGGGTCTGAATATCCACGAATTAACCTCTTTAGCCTTGCCGGAGGCCCTGAAATTTTTAAGCAATTTGCAGCTGCCACCGGCCCAGGCCGAGATTGCCCGGCGGATTATGGTCGAATTGACATCCCGGCTTAAATTCTTAATCGATGTCGGTCTCGACTACCTGGCTCTGGAACGGGCTTCGGCGACCCTCTCCGGCGGCGAATCCCAGCGAATTCGCCTGGCAACTCAGATCGGTTCGGGACTGACCGGAGTACTTTACGTTCTCGATGAACCCAGTATCGGTCTTCATCAACGCGATAACCGGCGTCTGCTTGAAGCCCTGTTTAAACTCCGGGATATGGGTAACTCTCTCCTGGTGGTTGAACATGATCAGGAGACGATTATGGCCGCAGATCAGGTTATCGATATGGGCCCTGGGGCCGGGCGCCTTGGGGGTGAAATTGTGGCCCAGGGAAAACCGGCAGAAGTCGCGGCCGGGGACTCTTTAACCGGACTCTATCTTTCCGGTCGAAAAGTTATTAAAATTCCGTTACGGCGGCAGGTTGAAGCACAGCGGGTCATCGAACTTAAAGGGGCGGCCCAGCACAACCTGCAGCAGATTGATGTCAAATTTCCTTTAGGTCTGTTTCTCTGTGTAACCGGGGTTTCAGGTTCGGGCAAAAGCAGCCTGATTAATGAAACCCTCTATCCGGCTCTGCACAACCATCTCCACGGTGACCGGCTGCCGGTTGGTGCATTCAATTCCATTTCCGGTCTTGATCAGCTCGATAAAGTTATCAATATCGATCAAAGTCCGATCGGCCGTACACCCCGTTCGAATCCGGCTACCTATACCGGTGTCTATACTCCGATTCGGGAGCTCTTCGCCGGCCTGCCGGAGGCCCGGATACGTGGCTACAAACCTGGACGTTTCAGTTTTAATGTAAAAGGCGGCCGCTGTGAAGCTTGCAAGGGGGACGGCTTTAGACGGGTTGAGATGCACTTTCTGCCCGATATTTTTGTCAAATGCGACACCTGCGGCGGCCAGCGTTTTACCCGCGAAGTCTTGGAAATTCGTTATAAGGGGATGAATGTTGCCGAGGTTTTAGCCATGACCATCAATCAGGCGGCTGAATTTTTCGCCGCCATCCCCAAGATTATCCGTAAGCTCGAGGTTTTACGGGATGTCGGTCTCGGTTATATGACCCTGGGTCAGGCGGCAGTAACTCTCTCCGGGGGTGAGGCGCAAAGGGTGAAGCTTGCCCGTGAACTCTCCAAACGGGGCACCGGTCGTACCCTATACCTGCTCGATGAACCGACCACCGGCCTCCATTTTCACGATGTTGATCAGCTCTTGCAGGTTTTGCAGAAACTGGTGGATGAGGGCAATACAGTACTGGTTATCGAACATAATCTTGATATTATAAAAGCCGCTGATTATATAATTGATCTCGGTCCTGACGGGGGTACCGGCGGCGGCCGCCTGATTGCCTGTGGGCCGCCGGAAACGGTAGCTCAAGTGGCAGAGTCGGCGACCGGCCAGTCGCTTTGTGAAGTTCTACCTGAATGAGGTGTTTCGTTATCTTGAAGTTGGGCCTGTTCCAGATTCAGCCGGGTTTCAGCAATGGTCAAATATGAAATTATGGATCGGGTATATTCAGGTTTTAATTCACGGTTAAAATGCGAATTTATCTTGACAAACTTCAGCCTGTCTGATAAAAGCGGCGCTCGATTGAGAAATTGATCGGGGCCGTTAGCTCAGTTGGTAGAGCATCTGACTTTTAATCAGAGGGTCGCAGGTTCGACCCCTGCACGGCTCACCAGAAAGAAATCAAGCACTTAGCGTTAATTCGTTAGGTGCTTTTTTTTGCTAAAAAGAGTTTGTCCGCCACTTGTTGGTTTTGCTTGCAGGAGATTGTTTTAAAATGCCAGTTGCTCCCCACCTTTCTGCAGCTTCTTCCAAAGTGTAGTACCCAAGATCAACTTTATTCATTTTCCAAGTCTCCTGCAACTATAATCCTGAACGAAAGCCCCCCGGCCAGCCGCCCAGGATGGCGGTGTTCGCGCCGTCGCGCTAGGCCGGGGAATATGATTGCTGTTAGTAGCTGCTACACCGCCATTGCGTGGGTGGTGTTTACCTCTGATTTAAGCTTGTCCAAGAGCCTGTCTTGGGCGGAGTCCAAATCGTAGTCCATCTGTAATCCCATCCAGAACTGAGGCGTATTTTTAAAGTACAGGGATAGCCTGATAGCCGTATCTGCGGTGATGCTTCTTTTTTCATTGACGATCTCATTTATCCGTCTGGGAGTAACTCCCAGTTCCTGTGCCATTTTGTTTTGACTGAGTTTCAGCGGTTTCATAAACTCTTCTTGCAGTACGTTGCCGGGGTGTAGTGGGGGGATCTTTTTTTTATTCATAATATAACCTCCTAATGGTAATCAACGATCTCGACTCTTTCCGCATTATTGTCGTGCCAGACAAAACAGATGCGCCATTGGTCATTTATTCTGATGCTGTGTTGCCCTGTCCGATTGCCGAATAATTGTTCCAGCCGGTTAGCCGGTGGAACTCGCAAGTCGTTTAAGTTGCAACTTCGGTTAAGCATTCGCAGTTTTCTGAACGCCGCTGTCTGTATAGATTGAGGCAACTTTTTTGAGTAGAGCCGATTAAAAATCTTTTCTGTCTCTTTGCAGGCGAATGATTGTATCATAGTACTATTATATACCGTATATCGTTATATGTAAAGAATGAAAGTTTATTTACTTGATTTGAAGATGGGGATTACCTCAGTCTGGGTGCCGTCTATCGCTCGCTTAATAGCTTCACTCCATACAGTAAGTGCTGTTTTAATTTCTCCTGCAAGATCATATCGATTGTAATG
>JAOZQE010000100.1 GCA_029932385.1 bacterium
CGCACTATATGACAATTCTAAAGATTGACTTTTTCTATGATTGTCCATAAAGAACATCCTATAGTATGGAATCCTAAACTCACAACTCTACATACAAGTAGCAGTGAATGATGTCAAGCAATGATGTCAAGCAATTGACACTCTCAATAAACTCTTTCTTTTCAATATCTTATGAAGACAGTCATTCCCAGTCCTGAAATTATTAACGATCTCTTGACCATGAACTGGGAACTGCGTTGGCAGGTGTTCGAGTTATTTTATCGGGTACAACTTTGCACGCGTCATCATGCCCCCGCTTCCGCAGAATACCAGAAACTGTCACAGCTTGAAAAAAAACTCCTTAAAACCCTCGCCAGCCCTCACGACCAGAATCTAAAACTCATCATGACCGCAGCCTATTTTCTCAGCGGTAACAGCTCAATATTCAACCTGTTTCGCCATTTAGGAATTGATGACAGTGATGAATTCTACCCGAAACTGAGCATAATAAAGCGAGACATAATCAGAGGTGGGGGTGAATCCAGTTTATTTGATTACTTCTTCTATCTTACCAATGCCGCAGCCGGGGTTGAGAGAACTACGGCTATCGCTGCGACACTGGCGATCAAACTCTTCTCTCCGGAAAAGGCTCTCCAACTTATAATCGTCATCGCCGATCCTGAACTGCGTTTAAGCAACCTTCAATTCCTGCACGAAACCTGGCCTGAATACCGCTTCAATGACTTGATCTTTGCTGATGATTACAGTCTCTTAAAGCAATTTCCCGAGCTTATTCGTTTCATCAGGCCGCCATTAGAGCCGGAGCAAACTGACAAATGCAGTGAAAACACCATATCTCTACTTGCCAAGAAAACAACCCTTGAACCAGCCATCGCCGCGGCGATCAACCGCCTGAGACTTTCTGAATGCCGATCCCGGCTTAAAGAGTTTGACGATAATGACTACATCATAACTACTCTTTTAGCCCAAATGGGTGATTCCGAGAGCCAGGCCAGCCTACTGACAGCCGGCAACTCCTGGCACCGTAAACACCGACTTACAGCAATACCCGGAATTGCTTTTAACAACTCCCGGGAAGCGGTGACTCTGCTCCATAAAAGAGCCCTCAAAGGGGACCGCCAAGAACGGCATCTGGCCTGGGGCGCCCTCGGCCACAATCACCATCCTCAAGCCTTGAGCTTTCTCATTATCGCTCTGCAGAAGGCGGCATCAAACAGCGACCGCAAACTGCTACTGGTACTACTGGCCGGCCATCCCCGGGCAGGCCCGGATCCGACCACTGCAAACCAGCTCAGTCGCTGGCACAAGCAGGATGATCTCTACCCGGAGCTGCTTGAAGCCTTGACAACCTTTGGTTATGGTGAAGATTGGAAGAGTATCATCCAAACCTACAAACCACCACTGCTCCATTGCTACCAGCAGAAAACCGCTCTCTTTATGACCCGCTTTGCTGACCGTCCCGTAATCCGTGAAATTCTGGTTAAACTCCTGGATGATGTCGACTGGTGTTTTTCATTCAAACTGCTGCACCGGCTGCAACCAAATTTCACCGCCAAAGAGTTTAACCCCCTGCTCCAGTTACTCGAAAACTACGAAAAAAATCGGGATCTGACGATTCAAGAGCGCCTCAGCAAGGGTGATGATCTCGCAAGTTTCAGTGCGGCCCTCTCTAATTTTCTTAATCACAACCAGGAAACCGCAAATTCCATAATCAACTCTTTCATATCTGAACTGATTGAAAACCAGCTTCCTCCAGAGGATGAACTCCATAAAGATTTCAACCAAGAACCCGATGATCTAAAAAAACTCCTTCTCAACCACGAAGATATTTCCGTGACCGAACTCCGCAGCCATCTCCCCCGGCTGCACTTCATAAGAATTCTCAAAAAAACTGAGCTTGACGGCTGTTGTAATCTAGCCACAGTGGTTCATCGTACCCGCAAATACAACGGTTATTTATGCCGGACGATAACGGCTCTACTGCTCGCCATCATTAATAACGATCCCGAGTTCAAAAAAATCGACGCTTTACCTGACCTGAAAAAAACCATCGAGTACATCCGACAGCGCCCTCATTATGAAACTTTGAGAGAAAAAGCCCTGCAGCGCATAGGCGAAATAAGCCGTAAGGCCAAGGATCTCAAAATCTACTCTGAGACTACCCAGAGCCGCAGTCTGCGGGTCATCTCCAGCAAAAAGATTACCGGCTTTAAATAAGGATCTGAAATCGCCACAGTTAACCACAGAAAACTGATTGACATCAAGCATCTCCTGTTGTATAGCGCTCGCTCAGAAATAACTCTGGCAGCGGCCTGAAAACCGTTTCTGACTATGGTTTTATAAGGAGCATAACATGACGCGGACAACCTCTAAAAAACTTTTTGACCGGGCCCGTAAAGTCATACCCGGCGGTGTCAACAGCCCGGTTCGCGCATACGGTTCTGTCAGTCTCGATCCCCCGTTTATCATCCGGGGTCGAGGCAGCAAAGTCTACGATGTTGATGGCAACGAATATATCGACTACGTCGGTTCCTGGGGGCCGATGATCTTAGGTCATGCCCACCCGGCAATCGTTGAGGCCGTCCGCGACCGGGTCGCACGCGGTGCCAGTTTCGGTGCCCCGACCATCCTTGAAATTGAAATGGCGGAGGAGATCAATGCCGCCCTGCCGAGTATCGAGATGGTCCGCATGGTTAATTCCGGCACGGAAGCCACCATGAGTGCCATCCGCCTTGCCCGAGGTTATACTAAACGGAAAAAAATCATTAAATTCGCCGGTTGCTATCACGGCCATGTTGACTATTTGCTGGTTGAAGCCGGGTCGGGCGCCATGACATTCGGGGTTCCCGACAGTGCCGGAGTTCCGGAAGAATTTACCCGAAACACACTTTCCGCCACCTACAACGACCTTAATTCCATAGATACTCTGATCAAAGACTGCGGAGATGAGATTGCCGCCATAATCGTTGAACCGGTGGCCGGTAATATGGGAACTATTCCCCCTCGGCCGGGCTTTCTTCAAGGTCTGCGTGAGCGCTGTAGCAAACATGGTATTGTTCTCATCTTTGATGAAGTCATGACCGGATTCCGAGTTGCCTACGGCGGCGCTCAGATTCTTTATGACATCAAACCGGATATTACCTGTCTCGGGAAAATCATCGGCGGCGGACTTCCAGTTGGTGCCTTCGGCGGCAAACGAGAAATAATGGAATGTCTCTCTCCGCTCGGCAGTGTCTATCAGGCCGGAACCCTTTCCGGCAACCCGCTGGCAATGGCGGCCGGACTTGTAACTCTGCGAACCCTGAAGAATGAAAACCCTTACCCTAAACTTGAAAAAAACTCTGCCTACCTGGGAGACGGTATCGACGCACTGCTGACCGAACACAATATCCCTCACGTCTGCAACCGGGTTGGTTCGATGCTTTGCACCTATTTCACGAACACCCCGGTAGATAATTATGACGATGCTAAAACCGCAGATTGTGAACGGTTCACAAAATATTTCACCGCCATGCTGAACCAAGGAATCTACTTGGCACCGTCACAGTTTGAGGCAGGGTTCATCTCCGCCGCCCACAGTCAGGATGACCTCGACCGAACCCTAGACGCAGTCAAAATGGCGCTTGAGTCAATTTGAACTTGACTTCAAGTAACCAGTTATGCTAATGGGGCGCAGCATTTTAAAATTAATGTTCTTTAACAAGAAACCTGTAAAACGACCTGAGAATATATTCAATTTTCACCCCTTAAGTGATGCGGTCGAGGAGATGATTTTCCGGTGTCGGAAAAGCCAAAGTTCAAAAAGGTTTTCAGCCAGATAAGTCGCTACAGTACGGTTGGGCTTGAGCTTGGATTTTCGGTAGCCATCGGAGTAACTGCCGGCTACTATTGCGACCGCTGGCTTGGGACAACACCCTGGATGACAATCTTTCTGCTTCTCTGTGGGGTGGTAGCCGGATTCAAGCGAATCTACTTGGCTTTAAAAAGTCTTGAAAGAGAGCAGGAAGAGGAGGATGCCGGGAACCATTAGGCGTTTACTTATAAGATGAAAGATAAAAGACTTCTACGAATTAATCTTTTTATTTTCATCATCACTGCAGCCCTGTCCCTGACCGCCAAGTTAATAAACATCGAGGCAATCGGAGTCTCTGGGGTCGTAGTTGGCGGATTTCTGGCGTTAGCCTATTTTTTCTCTCTGAGTATCCTGGTCAGCAAGGCTTTTGCTAACACCAGCAGTGAAGGTATCGAGACCAAAGAGGCCGGCCGGCTCGGGTTAAAATTATTACTGTTAACCTTCGGCTTAACAATTATAACCATAGCTGTTATTCTCACACATATGTGTCAGCCTTTAGGTTTTCTGATCGGTTTTTCGGCCCTGTTCGGCGCGATAGCATTTGAGACCATGGCATTTTTAGTTTTCAGCAAACCGCAAATGGATGCTGATGACGAAGAGAATTAATTAAATTCTACTATAGATTTGATTTATAGATTCAATATTCTATTACTAATATTTGACAAGGAAAGATTATGCATCACAGTCCATCTATTACCTGGGTCGGATTGATCCCCGGTCTGAGCGGTTTACCGGAACATGTTGCCAATGCCATTCTGATTACTCTGATTATTGTCATCATGGTTCTTGTCGGAACACGTAAGATTCGCAACGGTAATCTTGAAGATCTAATTATTCCGGAAGGCAAGTTTTCTCTCCAGAATATGCTCGAAACAATGGTGGAAACAATTCTCAAACTGATCTCTGACAGTCTGGGCAGTGATGTTGCCAGAAATTTTCTCTTTGTGGTCGGCGGCAGCATATTTTTTATCTTGTTCTCAAACCTTTCCGGCCTGATTCCCGGGTTCAACCCGCCGACCGGCAACCTCAATACCACCGCAGCCTGTGCTTTGACTGTTTTTTTCCTGACTCATTACTTCGGCTGGAAAGAACATGGTGTCAAATATCTGAAACAGTTTGTCGGCCCCTTTCTCTGGCTGGCACCATTGATGATTCCAATTGAGATTATCGGCCATCTGGCCCGCCCCATGTCTCTTTCCCTGCGTCTTTTTGGCAATATTATGGGAGATCATCTGGTTGCTGCAATTTTTGTCATGCTCTGCCCCATTCTCGTACCCGTACCGATTGCTTTCTTGGGCTTGTTCGTGGCGATTGTACAAACCTTCGTTTTCACCTTGCTTTCACTGGCTTATTTCGAGGGTGCTATTTCTCACGACCACTAAAAAGCTGTATAAAAAACCATCAACTCCAGGTATAACAAATTGTTGTGCCGGGAAAAACATACAACCCTGATACATTGTAAGGAGGTGACAACATGAAAAGAGTAGTCCAGATCGTTACCGCGATCGCAACCCTGTTTGTAGCCGTTTCCGCTTTTGCGAACGAAGCTGCTGCTGAAGTAGCCACTAAGAGTTTTGATGGAACCGGAATAGCTTATGCAGCCGCGGCTGCTATTGCAATCGCTGCTTTCGGTGGAGCTATCGGCCAGTCCATGGGTATCAAAGCCGCCCTTGACAGTATTGGTCGTAACCCCAGTGCTGCCAGCAAAATTACCACACCAATGATTATTGGTCTGGCCATGATCGAATCACTGGTCATTTACGCCCTGGTTATCGCTTTAATGCTGGTTCTCAAACTCTAGTTCAGAACTATTTTGTCTGTTGTTATCAACAGACCCTGCAAAGTTTAGTCAAGTATAGTAGGCAGGCACCGGAACTCGGTGCCTGCCTTATTTCGCCATACGCATGTATACAATATCAAGAATACATATATAATTAATTAGATATTATTTAACAGTTAATTAAAAACTTTCTGTAACGCCATATATAAATGTACCTGAACCGAGTTATTAATAAACATAAAACATTCAACTATCAGACTTTCAATTAAGGAGACTGAGAAACCATGAAAACAAAGATTGGAGCATATCGCCTGCTCTTCTTGCTACTACTCGTATCGTTAATATCTATTAACTTAATCAGTAGCAACAAAGCCCTGGCCAAACAAGCAGATTCCCAGGAGATATGCCTTGAGTGTATATCAGTTGGACAGTGCCTTGAATGTCACGATGAAATCGATTCAGGAACCTTTGCCAGTTCATCCCATGGTAGCAACGCCTGTACAAGTTGTCACCGGGATATCTGGGACCTAGATAAACATGCTGACTGTGAAGTACCGATGCAGCCGGTAAATTGCGGATTCTGTCACAAAAATGAGGCTCGTCAGTTCGCTCTCTCCGTTCACACTG
This sequence comes from bacterium, assembly GCA_029932385.1. Taxonomy (GTDB): domain Bacteria; phylum Desulfobacterota; class Anaeroferrophillalia; order Anaeroferrophillales; family Tharpellaceae; genus Tharpella. Next base: position 6,261 of record JAOZQE010000100.1, read on the forward strand.
ATAATGATGTTTCATGTACCGACTGTCATGCCAATATTCACGAAATGGTTTCGTTGAAAGATGACAAGGCTAAAGTTGTTCAAATGTGTAGCGGCTGTCACGATAATGCCGATTACATGCTAAGTTCCCATGGTAAAGGGCTACTCGCCGGCAACCCCGACTCTCCCTCTTGTGCTGATTGCCACGGTCTGCATGACATAATTGAACTTAAGGTCAATGAGAAGGACTCTGAAAGTGCCTTAAAAGCCAATGAATTCAAGACTTCCAGTTGTGAAGCCTGCCATAATAATGAAGAAATGATGGCCCGCAACAAATTAAGTACCCACTCCTTCAAATCGTACCGCCAAGAGTACCACGGCAAAGTCGAGCACTTAGGTGGTGCGGTCGCCGTAGCCGGTTGTGCGGATTGCCATACCGCGCATAAACAGCTGCCCGCTGATGATCCTGAATCATCACTGGTTGGGGAATCCCGGGTTAAAACCTGTAGTAAATGTCATGAAAAAGCAAATGCCAACTTCGTTAAATATGCGCCTCATGCCACCCATCATGATCCTGAAAACTACCCGCTTCTCTATTGGACTTTTATTGTAATGACCGGCCTCTTATGCGGAGTTTTTGGAATTTTCTGGCTACATACTATATTATGGTTGA